>CAYJAX010000001.1:0-22850 GCA_964368545.1 Candidatus Woesearchaeota archaeon
TCAGTTCTGTCTCTGTCTTGCCCCATAGTTGTTCTATAAGTTTCTTGTCGAGCCATATGTATCCTATGTTGTTCTTGTTTATTATTGATGTTGCCGTACTTATGTTCCTGGCATGCAGTATCTTGTCGCTGTCTCTGAATCTTTGGTTTACGTTTCTGGCATATAATGTGTTGTCATCTATAAAGTTGGTTCTTCTAGCGTAAGAAATATATCTGCCCCTGCTGTGGTGCGAGAATACTATCTCATTTCCTCCTTGTTCTCTTAAGTATGCTATCCCTTCCATAATCCCCTTGCTCGGCTCAAAATCAGGGATTGACTTCATGTATGAGACGCTGGAAAATATTGCTCCGCACACTATGACTAAAATGATCAGGTGCCTTAAGACTAACGACCTCCAGTTGTGATCTAAAAGGGCTTTGAACCCGTATGCTGCAAATACTGCTATAATAAAAGCTAGATAAAATATCAGGAATTCAAAGTACGCTGCAACAACTGCTATTAAAGTGATTAGTGCATAAACTGCTATAAATTTGTATTTTTCTCTCCATTTTTTGTACACCCCGAGTAGGCCTACTATGACTGTGAATATGCTTAAGCCGAACTTGCTTCCGAAATCAGAGAACAGTTTATTTATAATTAGTGAAAAGCTCTTTTCTCCTATGCTGAAGTAGGATTCTGGTGATCCTAGGAATAAAAGTTTGTAGAATTGCAATATGAATGTTATGACAACAAATAAAGTTAAGTAAAGCATGTCTTCCCATTTTTTTGTTTTGTTTGTGTAGAACAAGTAGATTACTGCAACTATAATTAGTGTTAAGAAGCTGAAGAAGCCTATTATTCCTAGGATGAATATGGAGTGTTTTATTTTTCCTTTTAGATGCAGGTATATTCCCAATAGTAGCAAAAATACTGCCATTGTATATTTAAGCGGGACGCTGAATAGATAAATAAAAGTCGGAGACAAAAGCAGGAATAGTGATGCAATTCCGCTTATTTCTTTGTCAGTATGTTTCAATATCAAGTAAAATAATATGAAGCTAATTATCCCTAGAATTAGTGGCAGCCATCTGCTCATTATTTTAGGGGATATTCCAGCTGTTAGTGGCCAGCCGTATTCTTCTATAAATATTCTTCCGCCATAGCTGTAATCGTCTGCATCAGGAAGCCTCTTGTTTTCATAAACATATTCAGCATTTCTTAATGAGTCATAAGCCTCGCCACCAACAGGATATCCAAGATTGTAATTAGCCCTTAATATTATAGGTATGATAAGGACTGCTGCACAGATTATGAGTAATAAATAAAAGTTTCTAGCATTCGACAACATAGAAGTTTCCCTCCTTGGTAAAGCAACTGCTTCCTTTTGTGTACCTGAGGTCGTTTATGTTGTAAAGTTTTTTCGTGTCTTCTGATAAGTATATTATTCCCACGTTATATTTTTTTATTATTTCCAGTGCTTTTGCTTCGCTTAGTCCTGTGTATAAAGTTTTAGTGTCTCTTAGTCTCTCTACTGGCGACGGAGCAAGAAGAAAGTCTGTGTCTATAACATTTTTTCTCATTGCTGCTGCGCTTATTAGGTTTCCTTCTTTTACATTACCAAGTACAATTGTTCCCTCTTTTGTGTTTTCAGCCAGCCACTGCATTTCTTGTATCTTTTTCTCGCTTATTCCTCTTGTGTTTTTTGCTATGTTATATGATGGCACTAATGAGAACGCTATCACTAATATTATAATAGTAATTGTCAGCAGAAGTTTTGCTGTGCCTAATTTTGATTTTTCAAAGAATTCATATAAATAATTTATTGTAATTGACGAGAACAATGCGAAGCCTATTCCTAAAAACAAAAGCCCTGAAGATAAGGTTATAAGTCTGAATGATAATAAGAAGAGGATTCCCAGCATTAATGAAGAAAAAATATAGATTGATTTCTTTCTCTCTCTTTTTATTCCTATGTATAGTCCGAGAGCTCCGAAGACAAGGCTTACCAGTCCTGCTCCAACTATAAGGTCTATCGGAGAAAATGATCTGAAGCTGTCCTCAAGAATATTTACTGGAATGTTCTGCCATATTATATTTATTCCATATGCGAAGAATGCCTTTTTGTATATTATCAGGCTTAGCAAAAATATAAGCAATGTTGAAAATAAAGTAGCTTCTTTTTCTATTCTTGACGGATTAAGGGCTCCGCCGCTTGTAAGTAAGAAATAAAATACAAGGCTTAGCAGGAATATGAATACTATGGATGAAGTTAATGATAACAGGAATATAATTATAGTGAACATCCAAAGAATTTTTCTGTTTTCAAGTTTTGTAAATAAATATAGAACAAGGAACAGCAATGGGAGTGCTAGAGCATATGCTGTTATCTCATTTAATGTTTCTCTCATCATGCCTGGTATGAAAGCTGATAGCAGACTGCTGAATAATGCGCTGTAGTTGTTGTTACTTAGTTCTTTCGCAATTATATAGACTATTATTACCAGGCTTGATATTGCGACCTCATTTATTATTTTTAATAGTATAATGTTTCCAAAACTTAGTAACGCCATTAGTATGTGAAGAAGTGGAGGATAGAGTGCTGTTCTTCCGCTGTAGCTTAAGGGATCGTATGTGATTATTTGTTTGTCGTTTGCTATGCTGTTTATGTGCCTTAAGTGAAAGTATGCTTGGTCGCTGTTGAATGTGCTGGTTTCTAGGCTGAAGTAAAGTCTGAAAGACAGCGTGGCTATAAATATTATTGCAAGGATTATGTGCTCAGCTTTTATTCTCATTTGCTTGAGCCTCTTCCATATTGTTTTCTACAATCTCTAGTTTGCTTTTGAGTTGGTCTTCTACAATGTCAAAGTAGTCATAGAATTTGTTTGTTAGTTTTAGTATTCTTGTTCTTCCGCTTGGCTCGCTGTTTATGAAGTCTAGTTCTTTAAGTAGTTTTATGTGGTCGTATGCTGTGTTTCCTCTTATTTTTATTATCTCGCTTTGCATGACTGGATTTTTGTATGCAATCACTGCCAGTGTTTCTTGTGTTGGCCTGTCAAGTTCGCTGTCGCTGAGCAGGCTTTCGGTTAAGTGGAGATATTCTTTTTTTATTCCTAGTTTGTACTTGTCTCCTTGTTCTATGAGCTGCAGTGATGTGTTTCTGTTTTCGTAATCTTTTCTGAGTTCTGTAATTATTTCCTTCATGTAACCTGTGCTTCCTATGCCTGCCAGCCTTCCCAGCTCTTCAAGACCTATGAATCTTCCGGTAGTGAATAGTATTGTTTCTACTTTGTTTTTGTCTTCTTGCATATGAATATTAGAATGATTGATAATAATTTAAAAGCTTTGTGCATAGACTTTTGTAAAAGTTTAAGAAAGTAATATATCTTAGCACTGGAATTCAGTCTCGTCAACATTGTTTGTATAGACTGTTTCAGTTATTGAACGTTGAGAGTTTCCTATCCCATAAGGAGCATTTACAGTGGTTAAAACTTCATCATAAAACACTCCTTTAGTGCATGTCTTATCTACTATTAGGTCAGTTGAAGCGCCTGCTGCCAAATTTGCTTCTTTTCCAGCAGAATAAGTTACAACTGAGCCGTCAAGTCCTGTTCTTTGTATATTAACCCATAAATAGAAACTTCCTGTAGGAGTAGTTCCCAAATTCTGTACTGTAATTGTGTGGGTATAAGCGATGTTATTAGGATTATTAGTATCATTAGCACGCATATTCAAAATCTCTTGATTCATTATAATAAGGTCAACATCAGCTACTGGAGCTGTCATTCTAGGGCATGTGAATGTAGATGTCTGCAGATTATTATTCTCATCAGATTCGGTTATTCTATTGTCTTGGTCTGCTCTAACTGTTGTTTGATAAGATGTTTCGGCATTACAGGTTAGCCTTTGTGAGTTTAATGTTATTTCTTCGCTAGGAGCTAAACTTCTAGGTTGAGATTGAGATAGTACATAACTATTTAGGTCACCTAATCTAAGCAATGCAGTAATCAAAACATTTCCATCTGTAGCTGCTGTTCCCACGTTCTTTATAGTTACGGCATAATCATAATCTGTTTGTGAATTAGATTTGTAAGCAAAATTTGAAGGACCGTGAGATGTAATTGTTAGATCTGGTTTCGGAGGAGGAGATCTTAGGCAAGCACCACTACTACAACCATACTGGCACGTTATAACGCTAGAAGCTGGTCTGCCTGCTTTACATATATATTCTTTTACGCTATTATTACCAACACAATTATCTCTTTGCTTTGTTTCTGCACCGTTTAGAATATATCTGACCTCTCCTTGAGTGTATATATCACTACCATCAGAATCAGTGCATGTTCCGGTTGCTTGTCCCGTCAAGCTTGTTCCCAACGCTATCACTAATACTATAACAACGACACCGCCGAGAACGTACCATAAGTTTTTATTTGAATTTGATTTCATTAGAAAGTATTTTGATTATTCTAGTTTATAAATATTTAGTGTAACTTTTAGGTGGTTGAAAGTTTTTTCCTGTCGATGTTTACCAAGCAAAATAAGTTCAGGCTTAACGTATGAAATTATTACATCCCTAACTAATAGTAAGAAAATTTAATATACAAAATAATAAATCTAATTCTCAAAGGAAGTGATCAAGTATATGAAAGTAATTGGAAGTTTTGTTTTCCTCGCAATTCTAGTATTGTTATTAACAGCATGTCAGTCGTACACACCTAAAGATTCGACAGAGCAATCATCAAGCGAAGTTCAGGAAGAGCAAACCCCTGTACTATCAGAGGATGCAAAAAAACTTTCAACAGTAAGAGCTACTAGTATCAAGAATGCTCTTAGCGAAAAAGAAAAAACAGGCTTAGTGATAAAAGCTTCAGAGTTTACAACATCAACAAAAAGGTTGGATGTTGACATTACTTCACTTACTATAGCAGCTAAAAACAGTGGCAATGCAGAACTTTTAGATCTTTCACTTAGGATGAGGAGGCTGTATTCTGGAGCAACTATTACAGACTTAAGTAATGATATAAAGACAGGAAGCCTTAATGCTGATAGCACATTAGATGCTACTGCTGCTAAACTTAGCATAGAGATACAACAGTTTGAGTCATTACTTCAGCAAAGTAAGTCAATAGCAGGTGATGATCCTACACTGACAGCATACATCTCAAGCATGGAATCTAAACTAAGTGATATGAAAACTCAGTTCGATGGTTATGTAATTACACTTCAGAGTAGCATTTCAATAGATTCTGACTATGATGATGACGGTGTATTGGACACAGAAGATGAAGATATAGATGAAGATGGAACTATAGATTCTGAAGATAATGACTGGGACAATGATGGTATCACAAATGATGAAGATACTGATGATAATAATGATGGCGTTCCTGATGATACCTTAGATAATGTAGAGAGCATTGACTACGATTATGATGATGACGGTGTGGAAGACTTTAAGGATGATGATGTGGATGGTGATGGAGTATCAGATTTAGAAGATGTAGACTTTGATAATGACGGAATAAGAAATGATGAAGATACTGATGATAATAATGATGGTATAAATGACCTTTATTCTATGCCTGAGCACTGGAGAACTATAAGCCTGCAGCATGAAGAGTCAGTGCGAGACCACTATGATGGTGATCTAGATAATGATGGGGAGGAAGACTTTAAGGATGATGATGTGGATGGTGATAACATTGTTAATACAGAAGACAAAGATGATGATAATGATGGTATAAAGGATATTGTGGAATATGCGAATATAAACAAGGTGGTAGAAGGAGTTAACTTTTATATAGAAGGGGTGGGGGACAGTATACCAAAAGAATATCACGACCTAATAAAGGATCCGGAAAAGATGCAGGAATATGTAGTAAAGAACTTGCCTGATTATACTCTCTATGTAAACCAGCATCCTGAAATAACAGAAGAGATGAATAATCACTTTTCTGAGCATTCCGATGAGAAAGAGATTTATGAAAAGTATCTAGTCGATCACGCTGAGAACGCTGCAGAAGCTGCTTTATATGCGCAAACTAATCCTGATTTTATAAGCGAACATTCTGAAGTTGTTGTAAGACCTGAGTTCAGAAGTTACTTTGAGAGTAAAGAGCAGGAACTTCCTTCAGAGATTAAGAGCTACTTTGAGTCGCATCCAGAAGCCAAAGAAGATTATGAGCAGGCTAAGAGCAATTATGAACAAACAAGAGGCAGCCTTTCAGATACAGAACTTAAAGAGCACTTTGAGTCTTCATATGAACACTATGGAGGATATAGCGAATATAGTACAGGATATAGTGAGCACACAGGAAGTGGAGATTATAGTGGTTACGCCGGCGGAGGAGGTTTTGATTCCGGTCAGTATGCTGAGGGAGGGCATTATTCTGGGGATGGTGGAGGTGGTCATGAAGGAGGCGGAGATGGTGGAGGCGGAGGAGGCGGTGGTCATTAAGTAGGTAGTAATTGCATTGTTTACATTCTAAAGATTTTTTCAATAAATTTTTTTACATAATTGCTATTGTGGATGGATAATTACGCAAGATAATACCTCTTCGGGTAGAGTAATAATTTCATAGAAAATAAAGTTCCATAAGAAAAAATCATGCATTAAAGATTATATAACACTTAAAAAAAGTTTATTCAATTTTGTATCTTAAAATAGCAGCAATGCCACCTAAATCCTTAAGCTGTATTCCTTCTTTGGTCTCGACGCTTACTAAAAAGAACGCTGCACCTGTCTTGCTTGCAAGTTCTTCTGCTTCTTCTATTTCGTTAAATTCTTCAGATACTAATAATTTTTCAACAGCGCCGTACTCCAAGGCTTTTTTCACATCTTTAAACCCGTAAGCTACCTTGTCAGAATTTTTAGCTAACATTTCCAGAAGATCCTGGACTAATTTTTTCTCTTTGATTATCTCTTCTTGTGCTAGTGTATCTTTGCTTTTTTCCAGAAGCTCATGCAGTCCTGCTTCATCTGTGTATGCAACATCTTTTACTGCTATTACTTTCCTCTTAAGTTCCTGGTTTATATAATCCCCGTTAAGGAAGTGTTCTTTTGTCGGTCCTGGGCCGCCGATTATTATTCCTTTTATTTCATTTCCCATCGACAAAAACTCATTGTTTACAACTTCAGCTATTCTTTTGTAAAATTCGTTTGCTGCTTCCTCTCTAAGTCTTGCATAACGTGCTTGGCTGAAGCCTCCGACTTTTAGTTTTCCTGGCACATTGGATCCTAATTGTTTTATGACTTGTATGCTCTTTCCTTTTATCAGCCCTACTGTTGCTTCCCTATTGTCCATTACTATTATTCCGAAAGTGTCTTTGACCTTCATCATTCCTTCAAGCTCGTCTAGAATAAATGTCTGGTCGCATCTGTACATTCTTATGTTTATTGGCACTGGTGGCTCTATGCTCCACACTTTTATGTCTGTTTTTCCTTCCTGACTTGCGATATTGCCTGCAAACGCAGCTAGGCCGTTTGGTGGTGTCTGTTTGTATAACCTTAAGTGCCTGATCATTCTCTCAAGACTGTCTATAACATGCTGTCTGTTTGTTTTGTCTTTTATGTTTGATGCTGTTCCTTGTTCCTGCATTAAGTGCTGTATTATTTTATTTATGTCATAACCAATTGGAACATATACTGAAACTAATTCTGTGTGCCTTCCTCTGATTGATTTGAGCTCGTTTACAAATTTTCTCAGCTTGAATTGTTGTTTTGTATCTAGCATTTCGTGTTAAATTACTACTTTTATTTCTTTTCCATACTCTATTTTCTCTGCTTTTGTAACTGCTTTTAGATCGTCTTCAACATCTTTTAATTTTTTGTCACAAACTAATAATTTTACAGGCTCCTTCATAGATTTCCCTAGTCTTGCTTTTTCTTTTCTTACAGAGTTTAAGACTTCTACTAAATAATCCCATTCTCCTGTGTCTGAATTTTTTGTGGCTTTTGGCCAGTCTGTTAAATGTATGCTTTTTTCTTTGAAGCGTTTTTTATAATATTCCAGGTATATTTCTTCTGTTATGAATGGCATTATTGGTGCAAATAGTTTTATTATATTAAATAGGGAATTGTATAAATTATGTTGCGCACTTTTTCTTGCTTCTTTTCCTCTTCTGTCTGGATTATACAGCCTGTCTTTGACTATTTCTAGATAATTGTCGCAGAATTCATGCCAAAAAAATATTTCTGTGCAACTTTTTGCTTTTGAGTATTCATAGTTGTCAAAGCTTTCTGTGCATTCTTTAATAAGTCTATTCATTTTTCCAGCAAACCAAGAGTCTACAGTCTCTAGTTTTTCAGAGATTTTGTTTTGGTAGTCGTTTAAGTTCATGAACACAAATTTAGTTGCATTGATTAGTTTTGTGATTGTTCTCTGTCCTGCAACTAGTTCTTTCTCTTTGTAGTCGAAGTCTTCTCCGAGTTTGGAGCTTGCAGCCCAGAACCTGAGTGCGTCTGCTCCATATTTATTAAGGATTGTTTGTGGCTCTATCACATTCCCTTTGCTCTTGCTCATTTTTTCCCCTTGCAGTGTTACAAAGCCTGATATTGCTGCATCTTTCCAAGGATTCTTCCCATAATGTAATCTTGACTTAATTACAGTATTAAAGAGCCAGAAAGAGATTATTTCGTGTGCTTGTGGCCTAAGGCTCATTGGAAACAGCTTTTCTTGAATCTTTTTATCTTTGACTAGCTGTACTGCTATTTGTGGTGTCATGGATGAGGTAAACCATGTGTTAAGTACATCTTCTTCAGGAACAAAACTTTTTGATTTGCATTTGTTGCATTCTTTAACTAACGGCTTGTCTTTTTGTGGGTCTACAGGAAGTTGTTCTTCTTTTGCAATTATTACATTGGAGCACTTGCTGCAGTACCACACCGGAAATGCTACTCCGAAATATCTCTGATTTGATATTAGCCAGTCCCATTGAAGTCCATTCACCCAATTATCATATCTGTATTTCATAAATTCTGGATGCCAGTTAAGTTCTCTTCCCCATTTAAGCATCTCTTCTTTTAGGTCAAGATATTTGACAAACCATTGTTTGCTTTTTATGAACTCTATTTCTGTTCCGCATCTTTCATGCACGTTTACAGCATGCTTTATTTGAGTCTGCTTCAAAAGTAAACCTGCATCTCTTAAGTCTTTCAATATTTCTTTTCTTGCTTCCTTTATTTTTAGTCCTGAATATTTTCCGGTTATGCTTGTCATATGCCCGTTTTCAGATATTGCAGTCTTTATCGGCAGCTCGTATGCTTTCTGCCACTCCATATCAGTCTGGTCTCCGAAAGTGCAGCACATGACAATTCCGCTGCCTTTTTTAGGGTCTGCTCTTTTGTCTTCCATTATCGGGACTTCAAAATTAAATAATGGAACTTTGGCCATTTTTCCTTTGTATTTTTTGTACCTGCTGTCTTCTGGATTGTAAAAGACTGAAACGCATGCTGGAAGTAATTCTGGTCTTGTTGTGGATATTACTAAACTTTCTTTTTCAATTTTAAATATTATGTCATTGAAGTTTGAATCAATTTCTTTGTCTTTTATCTCAACTTGTGCTACGCCTGTTCTGCACTCAGGGCACCACATGGCAGGTGCGTCTTTCCTGTAAACTCTGTTTTTTTTGTATAGGTCAAGGAATGACCATTGTGCTATTCTTCTCGAATGCTCATCTATTGTTGAGTATAATATATCCCAATCGCAGCTTATTCCTATGTCTTTCCAGTCCTGTATAAATTTTGGCCTCTCAGTCTTGAGGAACTTCAGGCAGAAATTGACAAATTCCTGTCTTGTCATGTCTTTTGCCTTTACTCCTTCTGTTTTTTCTACAAGTCTTTCTGTTGGCAGTCCATTGTCGTCAGTCCCGAAGGGATAGAAAACATTATATCCGTTCATCCTTCTGTACCTTGCTATAAAGTCCTGCTGCGAGTAGCTGAAAGCATGGCCTATGTGCATTCTTCCGGACAGTGTCGGTGGGGGGGTGTCTATTGAGTAAAATTTCTTTCTTGAATTACTGTCAAATTTGTATATTTTTTCTTTCTCCCAGTATTCCATCAATTTTTTTTCAGATTTAAAAAATTCGTAATTCATTTTAGGCTTGGTTGTAATTTATCTTCATATTTAAAAGACTTTTGTCATCGTCAGAAATCGTCTGATCCTATGCAAGCCTATTCTTCTAAATGGATTGAGTAACTTTATATTTCTTCCTTTGTAATCTTTCGGATTGAATCTCTTTAGTTTTATATTATAATCTGGCATTAATGTTACGTGTTCGTAAGCAAAGCATAGTCTGTAAAGGTCAGTGCATAGGTTCAGGTTATCTTCTAGATGGTCTAGATTGATATCAAACCCCAGTATTTTTTTCAGAGCTTCTTTTCCATTTCTTGTCTTATTTGAAAATATTTCAAAACCGTCTAGTATTGCCCATTTTGTGTTTCTGGTATTTTTTAATTTAGTAACATCATTGCTTAAGATAAACTCATTATATTTTTCAGCAGATTTTATTATTGTCTCCTGCATGTGTCCCTCCAAATAGATAAAACCGAGGTGTTCTAGAGTCAATGAAGAATATCCAAGATCAAATCCTTTCTTCTCTGGATAGTATCCTTTTTGTTTTTCTATTACTTTCTCTATTTTTTCTTCTCCGTAATGTTTAAAGTTCTCTTCTTGGAAGAATCTGTCTGCAAGAATTAATGCTGCGCCTGCTGCACTTTCTTGATTGTAATATACTATTTCATCTTCTTTTTTCAGCCACATTAAGCATTTTTTTAAGCCTTCCATCCACTCTTTGCTTATTGCATTTTCTTCTCCTGATTCATATAATATATTGAAGGTCTTGGCTAGAGCTAGTGAGATAAAAGCTGATGCTGCAAACGAGACATCTTTTTTTGTGTATTCTGGAAAGCTGCCGTTTTTGTTTTGTAGTTTAAATAAGAAGTTTATTCCGCTATTGATTCTATTTATTGCCTCAGCTCTATTTTTTATTAGATTATTTTTTAATGCCCATGCTATTGTTAAGACTCCTTCCTGCCATCTTGCATTGCAGTAGTCTGCATCAGTTTTTATGTTGGGATAAAAGCATCCTTTTGTTTCGCTGTCTGAAATATCCTGGATTTTTAGAAGTGCTGGCAGTGCTTCTTTTATTATTATAAGAATTTTTTCTCTCCTGTTCATGTGTAAAAGATTTGGATAAAAAAGTTTATAAAAGAAGTTGTTTGTGTGTCTTTGTTGGGAACGTAGTTCAACCTGGGAGAACACTACGCTGAAGCCGTAGACGTTGGGGGTTCAAATGAATTCTTAAAGAATTTCTGAAAGTCCCTCCGTTCCCACTTTCATTTTAACGAAATTTTTTCTTATCTTTAACAGGGGTTGCCGCCACTAAAATATGAGAATGCTTTTAATAACGCTAAAACTGAAATACAAACCGATATTATTGTAAGAATCAATATGTAAAGTGTCATCTTGGATGTGGATTTTTGTTCATTCAATATGCCATCTTGAATCTTTAAAACGGTATCTTGAATACTCATCAATTCTTCGTGCCTTTCCCAATTATTGCGTTCTTTTATAACTTCTGGAGATTCAATTTTTGATATGTCTGGAATATCAAAATGAAATTCAGGAATTGTGAATTTAGGCATACTTTTTTTTATATTCTCAAATGTCTGTCTAATACTTTCAGAAGATTTTTGAATGGCTTCAAATGTCTGCTTCAACTTTTCATCATTGTTTTTCATTTTCTTCATCTCGGTCATCTTCTTCTGTTTCTTCTTTCTTAACAGATTTTATTTTTTCATCAATGTTTTCATATACTTCCTGCGGTGCTACCTCCTCTTCCATCTCCTCTTTTTCTTCCTCTTCCTGTAATCTGATTTTCTCAGGTTTATCAACATTAAACAGTTTCCATGAAACCTTACCATCTTCAATAGCTTGTTTCAATTTTCTTTCTTGAGTACTCAATTTACTATCTCCAGTTTTTACTTCAAGAAAGATAACTTGTTTGATGTCATTCTCAGAAGCACCATCAAAAATAACAAAATCAATAGGAGCACCTAAAAACTTCATATCTGACGGTCTGAATGGAAATTTTGGTAAATATGGGCTGACTTGTTCCCATAGTTTTCCCAGAAGTGTTCTTTTTGAACGCTTTATAGCGTCATATCTCATGTATTTTTCTGCACTTTGTATTAATTCTTTAATCTCTGCCAAATCTCTTGTATATTTTAACTCCCACTCGTTAGCTAATTTTCTAACCGTGAGTTCATTGTTTTTCTGAAGTTCAAGAATTTGGTTTTTGTACCGATTGTCCAAAGTTTCTAATTTTAATTTCCATTCAGCATCAAGAGCCCTTTTCTTGTCAGACCATTTGACTCTGTCATAAATATATTTTCCAATCAGAAAACCTACTACAATTCCTATTATAATCAAAATTATAGTTAATATGTCCATTATAAAGAGTATTGGACTAACTTATTTAAAAATTCTTCTAATAGAACGGCGGCAATCCCCGAGAATAACAATAGACAAATATGAATTTCAGTGCTAAGAATTTATTTACTTTCTTAAGTTTTCACAAATTTTCCTCTTGTGTCTCCTAGAGTTACGCACCATCCTCCATAAAAGATGTGCTGGCATTTGGCTGCTATGTTAGCCCATATTTCCATTTTCTTATTTTTTACGTCCTGGCAAAAGCATATATCATGCCATGTTGTCTTGCTTGGGTCATGGCTTTTCTTGTCTCTTATTTCTACCCTAAACTTTATTTTTTTAAGAACTTCTTTGCTCATCAGCAGGCAGGTCATTGCACAAAAATCTACCTTAATCACTCCATCGTTCTTAACAGTGCTTTCTAAGTCAAAATATTTGTACTTTCCTTTATTTTTTCTGTCTTCTATTCCTATTAGTGCTATGTTTTTCAGCTCGCCATCTTTTGTTAGTACATGCGGTACTATTCCTGTAACTATGTCTTTCTTAGTTTCTAATAATAATTCTATTAAATTTTTAGGAGCTATTACGTCCTGTTCTAAGCTCAAAAAATAGTCATATTCTTTTATTGCTAGTTCTCTGAGTATGTTCATTCCTTCAACTACGCTCTCTCCTACTTGGTCTCTTTTGGGTGTTTTTATTACGTTGAATCCTAGCTTTGCTATTTCTTTTGCATACTTGTCTGTTTTTGAATTGTCTACTATTATCACATCAAAGTTTTTGTATGTTAGTTTTCTCAAGCCTTCTACATAATTTCCCAAACAGTATTTTTTCACATCTGCTGTTGTGCATCCAACTAAAACTCTCGGATTATCCATAATGCTAGCATACCATGATTTTCCTTTTAAGTTTTGCGGATTCATATATTGATTGTACTATTTTCAATGCTTCAATCCCGTCTTCGCCTGTAACTAAAGGCTGCCTGTCATTAATTATTGAACCTGCAAAATCATCTATTTGTTTTCTTACAAGAATATTTCCTCTTCTCAATAATATTTTATTTAGTATATCATAGTTAAGCAACGTATTTTTCAGCTTATGGATTATGCTTTCATTGTAAACTATTCTTTTATTTTCCCATTCTATAATTATTTCTTCTTTATTGTTTGCAGCAGTTGATGAGCATCGTATGATTGCTGTTGCTCCATTAAGGAATTTTATGGTTGCGCTGCAGAAGTCTTCTCCTTCTATGTCATGAATGCGTCTCTCAGTATAACCTAAAACTGATTTTGCTTCTCCTAAAATCCATCTGGCGATATCGACATGATGTATTCCTTGATTTATCAAGACTCCTCCTCCTGAGTTTGCATTTTTCTTTCTCCATCCTTCAGAGGACTCGTAGTATTCTTTGTTTCTTCTGAAATCAGCATTTATTCTAATGATCGGCATGTCTCCAAATTCTTTTCTTTCAATTTTTTTATTTAGTTCTAATATTTTAGGATCGAATCTTTTTTGTGATATCACGCTGAGCTTTAATTTATTACTGTAACATTCTCTTAACAGCATTTGGGCTTTTTTTAGGGAAATGTCTATAGGTTTCTCAACCAGAATATGTTTTCCTGCCTTTGCTGCTTTTATGCCTAGTTCTGCGTGCTTGTCATTGTGGTTTGCTATTATCACTGCGTCGATTTTTTTATTGTCTAGCATTTCTTGGTAATCTGTGTAAGCCTTAATATTATACTCTCTAGCAAAATCCCTAGCTCTTTCCATGCTTCTGCTTGCTACTGCTACTAGTTCGGTTCTTTTATTTTTTATTACTTCTTCTGCATGCACTCTTGCCATTATTCCTGTTCCAGCTATTCCAATTCCTATTTTCATGATATTCAAAGTTTGTGTAAAGAAAGCTTTATAAAATAGGTTGAACCTAATTCTCTCATGGATAAAAAGGGTGCTATCGAGCTTTCTATGACTACTATTATTGTCATAGTTATTGGTGTTACGCTTCTTATTCTTGGTCTTGTTTTTGTTAGGGGAATATTTACTGGCTTGAAGGATATATCAGACTCTACTTTAGGTAAAGCTAAATCTCTTCTAGGTGAAGGTCTTGAGGATGTTAGTAAGTTTCTGACTCTGTCCCCTGAAAGCATTTCGGTGGAGCAGGGTAAGGATGATGCTACAAAAGTTATTATATTTAATGAAGGTGAAAATGAAATAAAAGTTTCTGCTTCTGCTTCAACTGTCGGTGCTGATCCTAAGCTTAAATGCAAGTTTTTGGATACTGACAAGGCTGCTTCAAATATTTATACTTTGAGTTCTGGCGAGAAAAAGGCTCTTGTCCTTCTAGTTAAAGATGATAATGGTGGTCTTCGAACTACTGGCTGTAATGTTGTTGTTTCAGGTGCTCCTGAAGGCTTGGATAATCAGGCTTCGCTTCTTGTAAGAGTGGGAAAGAAAGAATAAAAATTTACAGATTATCTAGGTTTAGATCATCATCAAGATCTTCCAGTTCTCCGTTTGTCTCTAATTCGTCTCCTAGGTTTTCATAATTGTCTAGTTCGCCTTGTAATGATGGCTCGCTTGTATCGTCTGAATATACTGTAACTGGGTTTTCAGATATGTCTGCAGTATCTTTTTTTGTGCAGCTTACTGCAAGGACTACAACTGCCATTAGTAATAATGCTATTATTGTTTTCTTCATGTTTCTCACCTTTTCTGTTAAAGCTCCCTATTTAATAATTTTGCTATAAGCTAAAAAATAAAAAAATTAGCTTGATGTAGCCTGGTTGATTTCAGCTTTTTCTTCTGTTTCTTTTTCTAGTTCCTCACTGCCTTGTTCTGTTGCTTTTATTTTTCTTACTATTTCCTTCAAGTTTTTGTGTGCTTCTTTGAGGTTGTCGTGTGCATCTTTAAGAAAACTGTGTGCCTCTCTAAGCATTTCTTTGTCGTTCTTTTCTCTTGCTTCTCTGAATTTCTCCAATGCTTTCTCTTGGTTTTCTCTGGCTGATTCTATGTTTTTCTTGAATTCTTCCAGTTCCTCATCAGCAGCGCTTGTGTCGTGTCCTTTTTCTTTAAGTCTTTGCAGCACTTTTTCCATTTTTGTTTCTAGCTTGTCTGCCCTAACTACTATTCCGCTGATTCTGTCGCTAAGGATAAATCCATTTGCCAGTTTAACATCGTTTCTGGCTTCCTTAAGATTATTCTTCAATATTTCTGCTAAGTCTTTTAGCTCTTTGTTTGCTGGATTTTCCTGCAGCTTGTTTATTTTTTCTTTGACTTCATTCACTCTTTTTATTCTTTCATCCAGCCTGGAAACTATTTCTTCTTTGTTTTCTATATTAGATTCTTGTATCCTCATTTTAGATTTTTCTATTGAGCTTATTATGAGGTCTGCTGATTCCAGTAAGAATGGTTTAGATGTTGCCTTGAAGTCTCTTATGGCTTTTTTGCACTCTTCCTTGTTCTTTACTATCATGTCTTTGCCGCAGTCTTTTATAGTTTTTCTTGCATCTCTGTAGCTGTCTCGTTTCTCCATGAATTCCTTTCTTGCATCTTTTAGTTCTGCTTTTACTTCTCTAAATTCCTCTCTTTGCTTTTCACGCTTTTCCTTAGCAGCTTCTCTTTCTGCTTTTCTGTCATTTGCCTCTATCCTATCTTCGTCTGAATCGCTTTGTGCTTCCTCGCGTTCATCTACGTTTCCTGTATCATTTTCAGTATCTGCAAGCACAGGCACTGCACTTAGTACTAATAATACCGAAATAATTAATGCTATTATTTTTCTCATTTTTCCTCCATTATATTTTATTATTATGATGTTTAATTTGTTTTGTTTATAAATATACTTTCCAAATTGTTATTTTAAAGCTTTATTTTTCCTTTTTTAGCTTTACGAAGTTTTATTCATCCTATTCTTGGCTTCAATAGACCATATAACCCCTTAACTAATTCTCTAAAGTGAACCAAAATATTTATATACTTAATATATATGCGGTATATATGGTACAAGCAATGATAAAGATATCTGATGAAGCAAATCAAATATTAAACATTGTTAAAGCTAAATACGGCCTAAAAGATAAATCTGACGCTATCGAAAAAGTTGTTATTGAATTTGGTGAGAATTTTCTTGAGCCACAACTACGGCCTGAATTCATCCAAAAGATGAAAGAAAGACAAAAAGAAAGAGTTATCAAAGTTAAAGATTTCAGAAAACATTTTGGTCTTAAATAAAATGCCGTACCGATATGAATTCAGGGAGAGTGTAGAGAAAATTTTGCAAAAATTAGCAAAGAAAAATCCTAAACAGCTATTGATTATTGAAAAGAAAATAAGAGAAATAATTGAAAATCCTCAGCATTACAAAAATTTGAGAGCGCCACTTCAACGTTGGAAGCGTGTACATATTAACAGAAGTTTTGTTTTGGTGTTTACAGTAGATGAAAATACAAAAACAGTTATCTTTGAGGACTATGATCACCATGACAATATTTATTCTAAATGAATTTTAGTCAACTATGTTTCTTATATGCTCTTCAGCATTACAAATTACCTATAAGCAAATAATGTTGATGTAATGCCTCTTTAAATAATAGAAATTTCTACACAGTTCTTTAATAGAAAGATTTTTATAAATTACATTATTAGTAGGTTTAAATGAGAATAATAATTTTTTTGCTGGTTTTTGTTGTCATGTGCTTTTCACTAGCTAGTGCTGCTTCAGTCCAGGGAACTATTTACGATTTTTCTTTAAATAAGGTAAAGAATGTTATAGTTGAGATAAATTCTACCCCGATGCAGCGTATGCTTGCTTCAGATAGCACTTACAGTTTTGATGTTGAAAGAGGTTTGTATACTATTTCAGTGAAGGATAATAATAATATTGTTTATTCTGAAGAAGTTGAGTTAATAACTGACGGAAAGTTTAATATAGATTTGTTCATTTTTCCTGACATAGGTGAAGAAGAGTTATTGAATGAGTCTTACATTAATTCTGAGGACTTAACCTTTAGTAATGGTAAGCTGAATGTTCTGCCTTTTATAATTATATTAATTATTATTTCATTTTTCATATATTATTTTATTTTTTTAAAGAGAGTAAAAAAAGAACAGAGCGTTAATAGTGAAAATAATAATCTAAACTATGATTTAGCTTCAAGGCTTATTGAAGTATTAAGAAATGAAGATGGCAGGATGACCCAGAAGGATTTGAGAAAGCATTTTCCTTTTTCAGAGGCAAAGATAAGTTTAGTAGTTTCTGAGCTTGAAGCAAAAGGCAAAGTTGAAAAGATTAAGAAGGGTAGGGGGAATATAATTATTCTTAAAGAGTGAGTGTTAGGTTATAATTTTCTAGGCTGAAGCTTGCTTCTTTCAGGTATTTTCTTGTATCATCTAGAAATTTAATTATGCTGTCTTTGTCTTTTGGTACTGGAAATCCTCTTAATTTTCTTTCTTCGCTCCACATTTCTGTCTGCAATTTTTTTATTACTCCATTGTCTGTCTCGCTGTTCTCATCTCTTATAATATTTATCCACATATCAACCATGTCTTTTAGCTGGCCTGCGCTCCTTATGTTGCTGTTTTTTATTGCAAACTCATCGCCTTTTATTTTTCTGTCTATGAACAGAATTCCCTTGAATATCCATTCTTTTATGTTAACAATTCTGCCGATTATTTCTGTTGTGTATAATTCGTGGTGCCTTCTTGCTGGCTGGAAGTCTTTTAGCTTATCCAGAAATTCAGTAATGTGGGAGTGAGCCTGCTTCATGCTTGACTTAGAAAGTTTTAGATAGTTATCTGATTCTTCTGCCTTGTCTTTGCTGCTTTCAAACACTGTTTTTAAAGAATCTATAATTCCCATTGCATCTCCAAAAATATATTTTATGTCTATTTTTATGTTTATATAAATTTCCATTCAGTCTTAGACAAGAAGATTTTACCTATAGAAAGCCTTTTAAAACAGTTGCATTACCAAGATTTATAATTTGTCTTATAGGGACTATTTTTTTGTAAGTCCCGCTTATTCCGCAAGGAATTGTTGCAAAGGTAAACCGAAAAATGGTAAGTGTGTATGAAGGAGACATGCAAAAGTCTATTGAAAAGCTTGGTGTTAGTTTGAAGTCTTTAGTTAAGGCTCCTGAGTGGACTAAGTTTGTTAAGACTGGCTCTGGAAAGGAGAGGCCTCCTGTTGATGCTGACTGGTTTTATGTAAGGTCGGCTTCTGTTCTGGTTCAGATTTATAAAAAAGGCCCCGTAGGCGTCCAGAAATTAAGGACTAAATATGGTTCTAAGAAACGAAGGGGTCATAGTCCTCCAAAGTTTTACAGGGGATCTGGCAAGATTATAAGGAATATCTTACAGCAGTTAGAAAAGGCTGAGCTTGTTAAGTACAAGAAAGACGGAGTTCATAAAGGTAGGATCATTACATCTAAAGGTGTGTCTTTGGTTGATAAAAATGTTGTAAAATGAATGCGCAAAACGAGTCAGAAGAAAATGTAAAGGTTCAGAAGCAGATTTTGGAGATGGAGAGCTTTGCAAAGATGTATTTAGGATCTGAAGCCTTGATCAGATATGCGACATTAAAGACTGCTTATCCTGAAAAGGCATTTTATGCTGTCGCAGTAATCGCTCAGCTTGCTAAACAAAATAATATTAAGTCTCAGCTCTCTGATTCTGAGTTTAAGGGTTTGCTGATGAAGCTTGAAACTAATGAGAATAAGAATTTCAGGATTGTGAGGAAATAATTATGGCTACTGTAAAACCAAAAGCTAAGAAGTTAAGGCTTGCTAAGAGGCTTAAACAGACTAGGTGGGCTCCTATATGGATTATTCCAAAGATAAATAAGGGCTTGAAGAAAGTCCATCCTTCACGATACACTCGCGTTAAAAGAAATTGGCGCAGGACTAAGACTAAGGTTTGATTGATATGGCAGAAGAAAGATTGTTTACTATACCTTTAAGAAAAGAATTTTTGAAAGCTCCGATATATAAGAGGTCTTCTAAGGCTGTAAAAGCTGTGAAATATTTCATTTCAAGGCACATGAAAGCAAAGGATGTAAAAGTTGGCGAAGAGCTGAATTTATTATTGTGGTCTCGTGGTCGCAAGAATCCTCCTTCTAAGGTTAAGGTTAAGTCCATGATTGTTGATGGTGTTGCTTTTGTTGATGTTCCTGAAGCTGTGCTCACGAATATAAATGAAAAAATGCCTGAAGAGCCTGTTGTTGACAAGCTACTTCCTGTTAATGTAGAGGAAGCCAAAGCCACTAAAGTTTCAGAGGATAAAGAGAAAGAGATTATAAAAGAATTGAAAAAAGAGGAAGAAATAAAACAAAAGGTTGAGCATGCTGGTGAAGTTGTAGATAAGCCTTCCAAGTCTTTGAAGCAGAACGTGAAGATTAAGGAGAGAACTGAGAAGCATTCCAAGGTTATTCCTCAGAGCGGTAGAAAAGACTCTCATGAACCTAAGCCTTAATCTCAAGAAGATTTATTTCAATTGAAGAATTTTTAATATGGAAAGTTCATTGCAGAAAAAATAATTTTCATTTAATAATTTCTATAAGATAAATATTAATATTCTACTTTCTCTAAATCCCCACAGAAATAATCTACGCCATTATCAACATGAGTTACTTCACCATTAAGATTACTTATACAAAGCTCAGAAAAATCTTCTCTTCCAAGTCTTGTACCATTAATTGTCATTTCACACCTATAAGGAACACCCTTTCTTTGAGTTGAACAATCCTCTAGATCCTTTATAATATTCTCTCTATATCTGCCACAATAAAATACTTCTGTTCTTGAAGACTCATCTACTGATATAAATTCATCTAATGTTTTTACAGTTGCTGTTCCTCTTGACGTTTCCTCACACCCGAATGTTGGATCTATTGTTTCATCCTGTCCGCAGCTTAAACCAGCAGCTATTACAATAGGATAAGCAGCAGAATAAAGCATTCTTTTTAATTCAGATGATATTGCCATTTAATAATGGTAAAAAATAAAGATTTATATTCTTTTCCATTTCTAAGCCATCATTGAAAGCCTTCACTATACAGAACTATAGAAGATAATTATCGCAATTGTCTCAGGTGCAAGACTTTTATATAACTTAAGAGATTTATATCATAAAATTTTTTAAAATGGAAAACAAACTGCCATTTGAAGAGATAGAGAGAAAGATACTATTAAAGAAAGAATTCTCTACAAATGAAAGTTATGGAAAAATTCCGGAAAATAGGGCTATAAATGAGCTGATTAATAATGGTGTTTTGTGTCTTAACAAGCCTCAAGGTCCTTCATCTCATCAAGCTGCAGATTATGTAAAAAGAATATTAAATTCTGAAAAAGTCGGTCATGGAGGAACTATCGACCCAAATGTTAGTGGAGTCCTGCCAATATCATTAGGTAAAGCCACAAAAATTATGGAAGCACTGTTAAAGGCTGGCAAGGAATATGTTTGTCTGATGCATCTTCACTCAGAAGTCTCGCAGTCTAAGATACATAAGTCTGCTAAAGATTTGATAGGAAAGATAACTCAGCTTCCTCCTGTAAAATCTGCAGTTAAAAGGGAATTAAGAGAAAGGGAAATCTATTACATTGAGATTTTGGAAATAAAGGATAAGGATGTACTATTCAAGGTTGGTTGTCAGGCAGGCACTTATATAAGAAAATTGGTTGTTGATTGGGGTAAAATATTTGGGGTTAATGCTCACATGCAGGAATTGGTAAGAACAAAAGCAGGCCCTTTTAATGATAATGAATGGTATTCTCTGCAGGACATAAAGGATGCTTACATGTTATTAAACGAGGGAAACGAGGCAAATATTAAGAAAATAATAAAGCCTGTTGAGTTTGCTATGCAGCACCTTCCTAAAGTGTGGGTGGCAGACTCTGCTGTTGACTCTTTATGCCACGGAACTAACTTATCAATGCCCGGAATTTCTAAGTTGGAGAATTGCATTAAGAAAGATGACTTGGTTGCAGTTTTTACTTTGAAGAATGAGCTCGTATGCTTAGCCAGATCTTTGATGTCATCTGATGATATCATGAGAGAGAATAAAGGTTCCGCACTTTTGGTTGCAAGAGTCTTTATGGAACCAGAGACATATCCTCACTATAGAAAACTGTATTCTCAAAATAAAAAGGCTTAAAAACATTTCTTAATTGGATGGGACATGGAACTTAATGAATATAGTGATTGGGGAGAGTATGGGAGAAGACTGAGAGATGTTGAGAGATTTAAATTAGAGTA
Source organism: Candidatus Woesearchaeota archaeon (assembly GCA_964368545.1). Classification (GTDB taxonomy): domain Archaea; phylum Nanobdellota; class Nanobdellia; order SCGC-AAA011-G17; family GW2011-AR18; genus GW2011-AR18. The sequence continues at coordinate 21,654 of CAYJAX010000001.1, forward strand.
TAAATTCTGGATATATATTTATACAAGTCTTAGGAAAAAAGCTGCTAGTGGTGAACCTATAGATTGCGTTGCCGATTTAGGTCATAGAATCGCAAAAACAGCAAGAACAATAATGGCCATGGAAAGAACTCTGGAAGAAAGATTTATTGAGGAGCAAGATCACATTTATTCCTTGAGTGAAAGTCGATAATGTGATTTTTGGGTGTAAAATTTTAATATTCCACATCATACTTAACCAAGTAGCATTCTTTATAATTAATAATGTTTACAAATCTTTTTAAAAAATCCAGAATTTCATTTATTTTATATTTGGCTTCAATCTTTTTATCATACTCTAATCCGATAAATTCAGTTTTTTCATAGCAAGCATTTTCTTTAAGATTTGATAACAGTTCTATTAGTCTGCTGAATGCATATTTATCTGCTTTCTTTTCTAAGTAGCCTTTCTTCACAAGGTTATTCACAGTATCATAGACTTCAGAAAACATCAACCCGGATTTCGAGAATACGTCGGCTGCTGTTATCTCTTGACTACTACTAAGCATAATGCTGAAGACTTTGTTTTCTCTTTCTGATAATTTATCAAGTCTGCCGCATATTCCTTCTCCTGTTCCAACTTCATAGTTTTTTACTAGATGCCCGTTATCAAGATTGACAAGTACATTAAAGCTGAAATTTTTTTCTTTGCAGTTTATAATAACGCAGGGAACAACTATAGTAGCAATGCTCTTTATTGGTTTGTCTACTAACAGTCTTATATCTTCTTTCTTGATTTTTGGTTTTATAATGTTTATGACTTCTTTTTTATTATCTATAGGAATATAACTTTCGAGGTTTGTTAATTCTCCTTCTATTTTTGCTTCTGAAAAAGTGCTTACTACATCTATTGTCTCACCTCCATGTTTTGTTTTCCTAGGCCTGACCTTGACAAACAGTGGCATGTCTGCTATTCCTACAATCATTGCTGTTCCTACATGAAGGTTTATTATTTCGTTTTCTGTTTCTTTTGTTATTCCTTCTACTGAGCTTGTTATCGATTTTAAGTCGTTGGGGTTTGTAACTTTAAGTATTGCTTGCGTGCTGCAGTTGGCTAGTAAGTTTTTATCAACTCTGGCTGGCCTTTGTGACACTATGGCAACTCCTAAACCAAATTTTCTTCCCTCAGCTATAACCTGTCTTAGTATTGAGGAGCTTTTA
>CAYJAX010000001.1:22860-29996 GCA_964368545.1 Candidatus Woesearchaeota archaeon
CTGTGCTTCTTCCAGAACTAAAAAGAATGGCGGCACTTCACCATTTTTTCTAGCATTGAATAAGTCGCTTACTAATTTATAGACGACTATTTCCTGTATTTCTGCTGGTACGCCTCTTAGGTTTATTATGTTGCATTTTCCTACTTGAACTATTTCGTTTACTTCCGTATGGACTTCTGAGAATATGTTCAGTTTCTTCAGGTAGTCTATTATGTTTATTAATGTCCATTTTATATTGTTCTCTTCTGCCTGCAAACTTAATATTAGCTGGTCAAAGTCTATCTGTCTGCTCATGTCATTCATAGCTGAATATAGTAGTCCGACTTGTGCGCTTGATAATTTGGCTGGCAGTAAATGCATGAGTTCTGTGCCGCTCAGGTTTTTGTTGCTTAGCCTTAATGCTCTCGCTTCTGGATTCTTTTCTACGTCTGGGCTGTATTCTATTATTCTTGCGCCATAGCCTTTTGGTTCTATTCCGAAATTTTTCATTCTCTCTTTTCTTTCTGCAGGATATTTCAGTGAAGAATACTCTCCATGCGGATCTATCACGACTATTGGGATATTTCTTTCAAGTATTTCTTCTAAAAGGCAAGATGTAAAAAATGATTTCCCAGCCCCGCTCTTTGCTATTACAGAAATATGTTTTGTGATTAATTTGTTCAGGTCTAGGTATACTTTGACGTTTTCTCTGTCTTCAAGTACACCTATGTATGCTCCATTTTTGTCATCTTCCAGCCCTAATGTTTTCTTTATGAATTCATCTTCTGCGTATTTTACTTCTGATCCTGGTTCTAATGGTGTCCTCAAGTTCTTTAATATTCCTTGCTCATCTCTGTATCCGAGTATGTTGGATTTTGCTATTGTTTCTTGTCCCTGTTTTTCTATTTCTACTATTTGTGCTAGGACATTGTATCCTTCAGAATGCTGTACTTGTATGTACATGAACTTTTTGGCGTTTCCTTTCACTAAAAAACTGAATTGATTTGTTCCGCTTTTTCCTACTAAATTGCCTAGACTCATAATAAATAAAAATTCCTTAAGTATTTATTAAATTTGTTGCACTATAATCCCATAATAGTCGTCGTTATCTGTAATATGGTCATAAATAGGTAAAACCTCAAATATCAACATTTATTAAATTTTTCAATATGAACAAATTATGCAGCAAATAATTGCAAAACAAAGTGTAAAAAATAGTCTGATTAGTATAGATAGAACAACAAATATTCCTTTAATAGGTGCAATACATATTGGAGTTATAGATCGTGGCTCTAATTTGCTGCAAGTTCGTGCTTCAACTTACTGTAATATGAAGTGTTCTTTTTGTTCTACTGCTGCAAACTCCAGAGAAATACACAATTACAACTATGAAATAGATTTAGATTATTTGCTGGACTGGATAAAGGAAGCTGTAAGGCTTAAAAATGATGAAGTATCACAAATTAATATAGATTCTGTAGGCGAGCCAACTGCTTATCCTAGAATAGCTGAGTTAATCAGGAAAGTAAAAAGCATTCAGAATGTTGAGTTCGTTACTATGCAGTCTAATGGTACTTTGTTAACTGAAGAAAAGATTAAGGCTCTAGAGTCTGCTGGTTTGGGAAGGATAAACCTATCTTTGCACTCTTTAGACGATAAATTTTCTAAATATCTTTTCGGTTCTGATCATTATAATGTAGATAGGATAAAGTCTGTATGTAAAATGATTAATGACTCCAATATAGAACTAAATATTACTCCTGTTTATCTTCCCGGTCTTAACGATAATGATATCCCTAAATTAATAGAGTTTGCTAAAGAGTTGGGCTGCAGGATTTCTATACAGAAGTATGAACTCTATAGGTATTCTAGGAAAGAGAAGAAAGCAGATATGATTAATTGGTATAGCTTCTACAAAAAATTAGAAGAATGGGAAAAGTTATATGGCTATAAATTAAAACTTGGACCTAATGATTTTAAGATAAGGAGGTCTAGAAGAATCCCATTAGTTATGAACAGGAATGATATTATCAGGCCGAAGATTGTTATGCCTGGTTGGATGCCTAACGAGATGATAGGGGTTTTTAATAACCGTCTAGTCACTGTGCTTGACTGTACAAGCGCAGTTAATTCTTATGTTTCTACAAAAGTTTTGGAAACTAAGGATTCTATCTACCTTGCAAAGAAACTATGACCGGCTGATAGTTTCGCAAGTTTTATAAACAATTTATAACACAAGAATGTTAAGATTTATGTTAAAATAAACTAAAAGGAGGTGTAAGGGTTTTATGGCTAAAGATACTATGGAAAAAGTAGGATCATGGGCTTTTGTTATAGGACTTATAGTTGCTGTAGTTCTTGGAGCAGTAAATGCTGGAGCAGCATGGGTTTTCGGTTTGCTGCTTGTTCTGGGACTTGTAGTTGGGCTGCTTAATGTCACAAGCTCTGAGATCATGCCTTTCTTGGTTGCATGTGTGGCGTTGCTGGTTTCAGCTCCATCCTTAAGTGCTTCTGTAAGCGCAGCAGGTGCTGAAAGCTTGCTCGGATGGCTCACAAGGATACTAAATCTTGTCGCAGTATTCGTATTGCCAGCAGCAGTTGTTGCAGCTCTGAAAGCTATTTTTGCAGTCGCACACAGCAAGTAAGGTCTTAATTTTATTTTTTTATTTATTTGCAAATGACTCTTGATTATAACTGATATTTTCACAGAAACACAACCTAAATCTTATAAACAAGCTATTATTAACTAGATTATGAATAAGGCAAAGATATTAATTTCTGGTGATGTTCAAGGTGTATTTTTCAGGTTTTTTGTTAGGGATAAGGCTGAAGTGTTGGGCTTGAACGGTTTTGTTAAGAACAGGGGAGACAAGAAAGTTGAAGTTGTAGTTGAGGGTCATGAACTGAAAATAAAAAAATTAATCGAAGAATGCAGGGTAGGCCCTAAAGGTGCTTCTGTAGAAAATATTGAAGTTCATATGGAGCCTTTCAAGAACGAGTTCAGCAAGTTCAGGATTAAGTATTAAATGAAAGCTGTAGCCGTAACAATAGCAGGCCTTGAAGATATAACAAGAATGGAGTTAAGTGAGATTATAGGTGCAGATTCTGAAGTTGCTCTGCCATCCAGGGTATTGTTTAGTGTTGAAGATGAAAATGATTTGGCAGAATTTGTTTATAGGGCTAGGAGTATAATAAAGTCTTATCTTCTAGTTGCTAAATTTAAATTTGTTGATAGGAATGATGTAGTAGAAAAGATTAGTAATATAAAAATTTCGTATCTTAAAGATTCATTTGTTGTGAGGTGCGAGAGAGTTGGTCTACATGATTTTAATTCTTTAGAAGTAGAGAAGGCTATAGGGGAGTTGATAAAAAGAGATTATAAAATAAGAGCTGATTTGGATAATCCGAAAACTATTGTTTTTATAGATATAATAGACAATGACTGCTTCGTTGGTATAGACTTTTCAGGGATTAGGATTTCTAGAAGATATTATAGAATAAAGTTATTGTCTTCTTCTATTAATCCAGTTGTTGCTTATTCTATGTTAAGGTATTCTGGTATAAACGAGAACGACTTCATATTGGATGTTTTCTGCAGGTCTGGAGAGATTCCTATAGAGGCAGCTTTATTTTTGAACAACATTCCTAACTGTTATTATGTAAAGGACAAGCTTCAGTTTACTAAATTTATTGATATTAAGTTTGATGATAACATAGAAAATAAAAAGTTGAATATTGTATCTATGGACTGCTCTCAGAACAGTGTCAGGGCTTCGGAGATTAATGCTAAGATTGCTTTTGTTAATAAGTTTATTAGGTTTACAAGGCTTGAGTTAGATTGGCTTGACACAAAATTTGATAAAGAAACTGTCACAAAGATTATTACATTTCCTCCCTATCCTTCAAATAGTTTTCCTGTAAAATTGGCAGAGAAATTCTACAATGAACTTTTTAACCAGGCAAAGTATATATTAAAGAAAAATGGTTTGATAACGCTTTTAACACCTAAAAAAGACATGATAGAAAAATACGCTTTAATGTATAAATTTACAAAAGTTAAGGAAATAGAATTAGTTATGGGCAAAAATAAGTTTAATATTCTGGTTTTCCAAAAAGATTGAAAGATTTTCATAAATTTAATTAATTTTTTTATAACTTTTTACAAAATTCTATAAATTTATGAAAATTCCCTCGTAAACTACTCCATTTAATGGGAAAGAATAACTTTCTTTTGATTGTTTTTTCACAAATCCATTTTTTGTCATTAAATTTATTATTTCTTTAGAAGCTACTCCCTAACTTTTTCTTGTGGGTTCTCTAATGAAAATACTTCCACATTCATTCAAACTATTTCTTTACAGTTATTATGTTTAATTTCAGAAATTTTTCTGAAAAAAATAAAGAAAAGATAAAACTTCAGAAAATACAAATACTTTAGTTTTCAACTTACAAAAACCAAATTGTATGATTCAATTTTTTAATAAGGGAGATGAAGAAATAAGAGAAAATGTAGAAAAAATAAAAAATTTGTTTAAAGAAGATTCAATTGAGATAGGTACTACAAATAGGAGAAGATGAAATAGTAAGACCTTTGCCCTTTTTGGATTAAGGTTAATTTTTGCATTAGAAACTAAGGGCTATTTGCCACTTTTTCAAGCAATCAAAAAGCTTAAATAGTTATTATACACTTTAATGTATAAGCATTTATAAACAGTTATCCATTTGAGTGTATAAATAAAAATGATAAATAATGACCTATTACTAAAGTATACATTAGCTAAGCTAGCTGAAGCTCCAAAACTAGTTAAAAATCATCTTGAAGAGGCAGGCAGACCTTTGAAACATAGAATGGTGTTTCTTAGAGTAAAAAAACATTTAGATGACTTTCTTTTAGGAGAGAAGCATGGAAGCATAACAAAAAGATTGATTATTATGCCTGGATTAAGAGGAGTAGGTAAAACTACTGTAGTTTTTCAAATCTATGACTATTTAAAAAATGTAAAAAAAATTGAACAGGATAGGTTATTATATTTTTCAACAGACGAACTTAAATCATACTTAGGTAAAAGTATCTTAGAGGTTACAGATACTTTTATTCAAGAGATACATAAGACTTCTGCAGTGCATTTAGAAAAAGATATATTTATTTTTGTAGATGAAGCTCATTTTGATGAATCTTGGAGTGAAACTGCAAAATTACTTTTTGATAAGAGCAAAAAGATTTTTATGATATTTACTGGATCTTCAGCGCTAAATTTAGAACTTAGCGTCGATGCAGTCAGAAGAACAACAAAGGAAACAGTGTTTCCTATGAATTTTTCAGAATATTTGACATTAAAACATGAAAATTGGCTTCCTCCAAAAGGAACTGCTGATGCAGTAAGAAGAATGATATTTGAAGGAGATCATAATTCAGTTATTGATTACGCAGTTTCTAAAGAAAATGAATTAACTAAAAATATCTTAGAGATAGAGGGAATTATTGAAAAAAAATGGGAGGATTTTGTCTGTCATAAAGGTTTCCCATTCTCACTAAATATGCCACAGATTGAAACTCATGAAAAAATATTTAATATGATTGACAGAGTTATAGAGAAAGATATATTTGCAATAAAATCATTTGATGCAGAAACAAGAAATACTATATCAAGAATTTTAACATTTTTAGCATTGCAATCCCCTGGTGGAACATCAGATGCAAAATTATCTGATAGATTGGGCGTTTCTCCTACTACAATAAGAAGTATACTGGATGTTTTAGAAAAAACACATCTTATTTTCAGTATTAAACCTTATGGTAGAGCAGGAAAAATTGTGAGAAAATCATGGAAATACTATTTTTTATCACCATCAATAAACGCTGCAATAAGATTTAAACTAGGAGCATACGATGTAAACAATAAAGATATGCTAGGTGTATTTGTAGAGAACTTAGTAGCATCATCTTTAATAAGAATGAAAGAAACTGTAAATCTGCCAACTGGAATTTTTTATGATTCTGAAGATGAAGGAGTGGACTTTGTAATACAAGATTCTAAAGAAAATATAATACCAATAGAAGTTGGTTATGGTAAAAAAGATAAAAGCCAGATAAAAAAAGCTATTGAAAAGTATAACTCTAAATATGGTATTGTAATATGTGATTGTCAAAAAATAAAAAAAGAAGATAATGTAATTTTTATTCCGTTAATAACTTTTTCATTTGTATGAATTATAAATTATTCTTTGATTTTTTTAGAAACTAAACTATCCCTAAAGTCGGACAAACCCAATTTAAGAAAGATTTTTATATCATATTATTTGCTTAAGAGTATGGAGGATAAGTTAGTTGCTGATAGAGTAAATAAACTTGAGTCAATTAAGGAGATGAACATTGATCCTTACCCACAAATTTTTGATAAGACTCAAAATGCAGCAGACATTCTTGAAAAATTTAAAGATCTTGGAAATGAGGAAAAGACTGACTTTCAGGTATTTATAGCTGGCAGAATAATGACAATTAGGGAGATGGGCAAGGCTTCTTTTGCACACATCCAAGATTCAACAGGCAAGATACAAATTTATATCAAGGAAGAAAATGTTGGGAATGAAAAATATTCTATTTTTAAGAAATTAGATTTGGGGGATATTATAGGAATAAAAGGTACTGTATTCAGGACAAAGATGGGGGAAGTTTCTATCTGGGTTAAAGACTTAACATTACTGACAAAATCAATAAGGCAGCTCCCGGAAAAATTCCATGGTCTTAAGGATACTGAGATTAGGTATAGGCAGAGATATTTAGATTTAATTGTAAATCCAGAAGTTAGGGAAATATTTGTTAAAAGAGCTAAAATAATTAAGATTATCAGAAAGTATTTAGATGAAGAGAACTTTTTGGAAGTGGAAACGCCGTTATTGCAAAAAACTTATGGCGGAGCTTCAGCTAAGCCTTTTACTACCAGACTTAATGCATTAAACATTGATGTTTTCCTGTCAATATCGCCAGAACTTTATCTTAAGAGATTAATCGTGGGAGGATTTGAAAGGGTTTATACAATATGTAAGAACTTTAGGAATGAGGATATTGATACAACACATAATCCTGAGTTTACTATGCTGGAGTTTTATTATGCCTATTCTAACTATGAAGAATTGATGAAAATGACTGAGGAGTT
>CAYJAX010000002.1:0-23969 GCA_964368545.1 Candidatus Woesearchaeota archaeon
GTTAGTCGAAATGAGAAATTTGATGATAAGGCAAGAGAAAAATATAAAAAGAAAAGAAAACTATAAATTACAATGAAATTTTGGTTTTTTGGAAAAAGAGATGATCAGAGGGCGCATGAAAGAATTGATGAAGTGCATAAATTATTAAAAAATTCTTTTAAGAATGTTAAATTTGACATTAGTGAATTAGGTTCTTGGCAAAAAAGTTTAGAAGAGTCTCATCAAGAACACAAATCAAAAATAAATGAATTAAGTAAAAAACTAATTATTATAGAGAAACAGCTTAATGAATTCCTATCAAATTCTAAAACTAAAAAAGAGGTAATAGAAGAAGAGTTTATAGAAGAGAATAGTGAAGAAGAAAATCAATATGAGGATCAAGAGGTAAGTAATGGTCTAATAAGCATTTTAACCACTACACAAACAGAGATATTCATTAAAATTTATCAACTTCAAAAACAGGTTGGTTCAAAGATTTCTTATAAATCTTTAGCAGCAATACTATATAGGGATAAAGATTATAATAATGTGAGGTCAACTCTTTCAGAATATACCTCTTTATTAGTAGAACAAGGTTTAGTTCAAAAATATAGAAAGGGTAAGGAGATATATGTCGGATTAACTAATAGGGGTATAAAATTCTTACAAAATCTTCAAAAATCTAGAAAAATAGACTCTAAAAATAAAAGTAAAACGTAAATTTTATAATATAAAAATTAATAAAGTAGTTTAGTAACGAATAAAACATGGCTGATAGTCAAGGATCATTCAATTTAGCATTAAGATTGCCAAAAGGCAATCGTGGAAGTGTATCTCTGACTCATAAAAGGCTATTTCTAAACGATATTTCTTTAGCATTTAGTTATCAATCAGGAAAACGCATTAAAGAAAGTGCGTTTAAAAGTGCAGTGTCTGCACAAATTAAATCAATTAGAAGCTTAATCTCTGAGTTTACTCAAAGTGCAGGCAAACCACAACACGAATTAATTATGCTTGTTAATAGGTATTATCTTCTTGTAAATGATAATTTACAGACAGTAAAGAACTTAATCGCACCTAAAAAACAATTAGAAATAGAATTTAATGCACAAAATTCTTCACGTCTTTTCGTAATAATAACAATACAGGAGATTTTAGTCGAAGGGATTAATTATGTCATTATTAGGTATACGACTGGTAGACCTATGGATAACACAATAGAAAACCTTCTTGACCTTTCTACCAAGTTAAGTTCTTGGGTTGATGTTGAAGATGAGTTAGTAAACACTTGGCTTAAGACTACTGTAAGATAACAAAAACCTTTATATTGTGTTTGTTTTTATAATTTTGATGGAAACCTTAGAAGTAAGGGTCGTTATAGATGAAGTTTGTGAGGGCTTAGATTCTATAATGGTAGAACATAATATTGGGAGGGGTTATGAAGATGTTGCCTTTTTAGGTTACTTAAGGGATAAAAAAGGAAGAAAGGCACCGATGTTGAGGAATGCTATTTTACTTGTTTTAGCTAGATTATTTTATATAGCAGATTATCTTAGGACTTCTTATCAGCTTGACCCAGAAATAAGGGTTGAAAGACAGACTTTAGATCCAAACAATCTTGAAGGTCAGACTTTGGGCTATGCTCAGGAGAATTCTTTAGGCTCTGCAGAAGAGCTTTTTGCATATGCTCACTCTCAAGGCATTGCTATAGATTCACCTCTTAGTCTCATACCAGGAAACGAAGCGATAGTTAGAGATGGTTTCAGAAGGATTTCTTATATGGACTTTGGTCAAACTCAACCAAAAACAGATCCCAAAATACAAGCTTAAAACATTTAATCAAAAATTAAAAGTTATAAAATTAAGAAAAAACAGATTATATGGGTTTTTATACAATGTTTCAATCCCAGCCTAAAATATAATTACGCAAATTTTTCTAAAGCCAGTAAAATGCAATTATAAGCTCTATTAGAACAAATTAAATTATATACTATCTATAATTTAATAAGAAGAATAAAGTAATTTTATGGAAGATACAAGAACTAAAAAGTGGTTGGCCTTACTTTTATCATTTATAATTCCTGGTGTTGGTCAAATTTATAATAAGCAATGGAAAAAGACAATTATTATATGGGCTTTATTTTTTATTGGAGTCCTGATCTATTCTTTAACCGAATCAGATCTATTAGCTATTTTAGCTGCTTTGTTTCTTTTTGTTGTTTGGGTATATCAATTATATGATGCGTATAAGGAAGCAAAATAATCTGTTTTTTTTAAATTATTTTATAAAAGAGACTATTAATAATTCTATAAGATTTACTCTTTATGAGGATTTCTACTGAACCTGTTAAATCTGAATAAGGAAAAGGCATAAGGACTATCTCTTTTTGTTCAAACATCATTCCACCTTCATCTGCTTCATTATCCCAGTCTTTTTTTAACACTTCTTCTGAAGCTAGCATTGTTAAAATTCCTTCTTTATTCTTTATTTTCTTACCTTTGTCTATACCAAACAACTTTTTTAATGTTCTTTTTTTCATTTTTATAAGTCAATAATGAGTTTTTTCTTTCCTTCTGTGTATATTGTTACTTTTTCATCTGCTTTCAGGTTTAAATTATCAGCGATATCTTTTGGTATTCTTAATAAAACTGAGCCTCCAGATTTCCACAGAGTAGCTTCTTTTCTTTTTATTCCCCATATTCCTGCTTCTTTTAGTTTCTTTTCAACTATTTCCATTGATTCTTCAGGTAAGTATTCTTCTCCGCATTTGGAACAATATTCAGCATCTAAGATTCCGCAGTCTAGTCCTTCTATTATTACTTTTTCTGTTTTCCATCCTATTTTTCCGCCGCATGGGCACGATAATTTATTTTTTCCATCTTAGTTAGTTATTACATTTATGGATATACTTTTCTTACAGTTTATTTTTTCATAAGATTCGCCAGGAATTGCTAACTTATAGGACTGGTGACATATGTCACTTTACTACACACTTTTTACTCAAATTTAAGCTTTTTTAGTCCGGAATCTACCTAATCACCTTAAATTATAGAAAACTAAACATTAACAATTTCCAAGTCTTTTATTCCATTAAATCCTTTATCAAATGTAGCAAGTTTATTAGAGCCTAATAGGCTTAACAAAACTAAATTTGTGCAATCTGTAAAATTCAAGTTAGTTTTAGTTTCTTTAAAAAAATTCCAAGATTCATCGAACATATGTCTGTCTATATTAACAATTGGTATGCTCTTAAGTATTTGTTCACATAGAATAATTGCGCGTTCTTTGTTTATTTTTCTGCTTGTTACAGCGATTAATTCATCAAAAATATAGTCAGAAATGAATGCTTTCCCATATTTTTCTTTTTCTATTTTTTCCCACAATTCTCTTGCTTTTTTATGGTGAACGTCATTAATATTGTCTAGAGCAATTATAAAAGAAGTATCTAATAATATTGCCAATTTAATCTCCATATAATATTTTATCTACTTGTTCGCTTAGGTGTTCTGTGCCTTCTCCCCAGTTTATCGGCTTTAGCTCAGATAGTTTGCCTTTGGTTTTTCTTAAAGTTGACAGCCAGGTTTCTATTGCTAGGGATAATGCAACTCCAACAGGCATTTTGTTTTTTGCTGCTGCCGCTTTAAGTTCCTGAAATGCTTTTTCGTCGACTTCTTTGACTGTTATTTGTTTTGCTTTCATATAGTAAAACAAGTAAAACTTGTATATAAGTGTTGCGTTTGATTTATATATTAAATTATACTCTTAAATTATACACTATGGAAAGAGAGGAACTGTTGAAGTTTGAAGAGTTCTTAAGAGGTTTTACTAAAAAGAATGGCAAAAAGTTAGGTGAAAGGACAATTAATGGAATGTTAACTCTAGCAAAATTCATAGAGCCAACAAATCATAGAGAAAGCTTACAAAGTCTATCTAAAAAACATGAAAATTATCTAAAATCAAGGAATTATCCCATTGCGAGTTATTCTTTATGGTTATACTTTAGATATAAGGGCTATGAAGATAAGTTCATTAAAGATTTAGTTAGTTTCAAAAAAAGATTAACTGCTTTAACTGATGAAGAAAAGTTATCTAAATCTGTTTTATCAAAGAAAGAATTATTGTTTTTAGTAGACAGTATTCCAAACTTAAGAGACAAGATTATAGTTAAGGTATTATATGATACAGGAGCAAGAGTTTCAGAAATTACAAATTTAACTTTAAAAGATATTGATTTAGATACAAATGAGATTCATGTTCTGGGTAAAGGAAGAAAACCTAGAACAGTCTACGTAAATAAGAGTACTTCTGAATTATTAAAAGGGTATATCAATGATCAAAAGATTTTATCACCAAATTCTTTAGTTTTTATGATAAGTCCAATGACTGTTTGGTACAATTTAAAAAAATATGGTAAAGAATTATTAAATAGGGATTTGCATCCTCACATGTTAAGACATTCTAGATTACAGCATATGGCTGATGAAGGAGTAGATTCTTTTTCAATAAAATCTTATGCAGGCCACGCAGATATTGGTACAACACAAATTTATGTTAAATCATCAAAATATCAAGGAAAATTAGCATTTGAAAAAGCAGGAGATCCATGGGAAAAGAAATAACAGCAAGCTCACAAAACGAACAATAGAAAATTATTTAAACACCGACGAGTGTAAATATGCAAAATGATTAGGTATACGCAAAAGGAGGTGCAAGATGGGTACAGTTGTCGTAAGGAATGCTGTTCAACGTAAAAAAGGATTCAGATAAGGTTTGCTTACTGCCTTAGTTTTATATTACGTTGATGGAAAAGGCAATGTCTGCGAAGCTAAAATGGCTAGAGGCGGAAAAAGAAAAAAATAAAGATTTATTTTTATAAGAATGGGGACAGGATAAAATCCCTATTTTTAATTATTCTTAACTGAGATTATAATCTTATTTATATTTATAGAAGTAATACCAAGTAATGCTTATCACTACTGCTGCAATAAATGCTATAACAATCCCTAAAATCAAGCCTTGTTTAATCAATAAGAATGCGACTATTAAAAATATTAAATTTAGAATGTACAGGAACATATTTCCGAATAATATTTTAGCCCCGTCCAGATTTCCTATAGGAATCATGTTAAACAATGCGATAAACATATTTATTTCGATAAATTTTTCAAACCCCAATGCATAATTTTTTAACATCACGCCCGCTATCACCAATAAAACATTGGCCCAAATGGAGTACAAACCGATCTGTGCAATCTCTTTGTCCTGTATATACACTCTTTTTCTTCCAGCTCTAGCTGTTAAATCCTCTTTTATGTTATGCCCGCCTATACCTGTAAAAAAAACATTTCCCCTAGAAATTATAGTTAATAATAATGCTATGAATATTCCAAAAGGCACTCCATATTTTAGTTTTCCATGACCTCTAAACCACATTTGTCTTGCTAGCCATATTTCATATTCTGATTTTGCATCATGTCTGCTCGCTTTTAGTTTTACTACTAATTCTCTTATTAATATTGAGAAAGCAACTATTAGTGTAACTCCGGCAAGATTTAATAGCCAATTTTTTAATGCAAATATTTTTCTTCCATCATCAAAGCCGAATATAAAACCAAGTATAAATATTGTGATTATTAAGTGTTTTATCTCTTTTTTTGTAAACATCAGATTTTAATTTGTATTTTGGTATTTAATATTATCGAAAACATCATTTAATTAGAATCGTATAATCTTTTTATTTCTTCTGCAATTTCATCTTCATGCCCGGCTCCTACAACTGCAACTATTTTATTGTAATTTCTCATCAGCTTGAATAATTTTTTAGCCATGAACTTGTTTCTGTCACTAACCAGAACTTTGTAAAAGTTAGGATACCTTTTTTTGGTAAGATCAAGAAGTTTTTTTATTAGTTCTTTTTCAGGTACTTTGGTTAGGTCTATTTTTATTTTTTCTCTTGATATTACTCCTTTTACAAGGTCTAAAAAGAACCTAAACTTTTCTCTCCAGGTTATTTCATTAGAAAAATTTTTCAAAGTTATTTCTATTTTTTGGTCTATTAGTGCAACTTTGCATTTGTTACCAGTTGCAGTTTCAGCAGCTTTCAGCATTTCATCTCCAGGGCTTACTCCAACCATGCCTCCCAATTTTTTTTCTGCGTATTCACCTATTTTTGCAAACAAGAATCCCTTTAAACCAACAGCTTTAAGTTCTTTAATTCCTGCCTTCTTTCTATTGTCTTTATTAAGTAAGTTGTAATATCTTGCCTTGTCAAGTTCAAGTGCTACGACATCAGGCTTTTCCAGGTTTATTATTTTCTCAACTTCCTTGATGCTTTCTTTTGCTATATGTGATGTTCCAATCAAAATTAGATTTTCAAATATCTTCATTTGAAAATAGAAAAATATATAAACTTAAAAATGTTGTTTTTCTATTCAAGGTGTTTTAAAGATGCTCAAGACTAAAAAAATTACAGATGCTTTTAATATGCAGGTTTTCACAGATGATGGTTATTTCTATGGCGAGGTTGAAGAAGCAGTCTTGCAGAATAATAAAGTTCATGGTTGGAGGGTTAGGGCAACTAAGAATTCTCAGCTAATAAAAGTTTTGACAGGTGCTAAAGGAGCTACTGTCCCTCATCAGCTAGTTAAAGCTATGGGGCATATCATGATTGTTTCAAGGTCTGCATTGCCTTCAGAAGAAATGCCTGAAGGTCAGGAAGAAGTTGTTGCAGAAGAATTCTGATTCAGTATTAAAATTTTTTCAATTATTAACCAAAATGCTTATATACTAATTACCTTATTTTAAACTTATGGTATCTCCTTTGGAAAAAGCGGTGGAATTTTTTAAAGAGTTCGGTCTTTTTGATGTCGTGCTTCCGTTTCTTTTAGTGTTCTCTATTGTTTTTGCAATTCTAGAGAAGACTATGGTTCTTGGTGTTGAAAAAACAAAAAGCGGGGAATATCCTAAAAGGGCTTTAAACACAACCGTAGCATTTGTTATAGCAATGCTTGTTGTTGCGACAAACAAGATTGTTACTGCTATTAATAAAGCTCTTCCGAATGTTGTCTTGCTCTTGGTTATAATTATTTCATTCTTGATGCTTGTCGGCATATTTTACAAGACAGGTGAATTTGATTTTTCAGAAAAGTACAAAGGAGCTGTAGGATGGTTTGTCTTTGTTTTGTTGATACTTGTTATCTTGATATTTGCAGGTTCTATCATGAGGACTGAAGATCAGTCTTGGCTTGGTTACATTGCAGATTATGTGATCAATAATGTTACTGGTCCAGTTGTCACATCAATATTGTTTTTAATAGTTGCAGTTGTTGCCATTGCTTATGTAACCAAAAGCTCTTCGCCATCTAAAGGATAAAAAATGGTATTGCTTCAAACTTTCCTAAATTTTGGAGATGTTTTTGCCTATCTGAAATATATTGGGGTTATTGATTTTGTGCTTCCGTTTCTTTTAGTGTTCTCTATTGTTTTTGCAATCCTGGAAAAGACTAAGATTTTAGGTAGTGAAAAAACAAATATTAGTGTTGTTGTCTCTTCAGTTATTGCATTGTTGCTTGTTATGCAGCAAGGAATTGTTCAGATTATTAATTTGTTCCTTCCGAGAGTCTCTCTGATCATTGTTGTAATTCTTATGGGTTTGCTGCTGATATCATTGCTTGCTGGAAGAGAATATCAAGGCTTGTCTGGCTCAATGTTTGGCCTGGCAATAATCCTTGTAATTGTAGCTATAGTCTTGGCTCTAACTCTTCCACCGGCAACTTCAGGATTTTTCATTTCCGAAGCAGATAAGCAGGCATTATTGAGGATAGGAATTCCTATTGCAGTTTTCCTTCTTGCAATATACTTAGTAACATCTGGTGGTGAAAAGAAGAAAAAAGAGAGCATTCTTGAGAGGCTTGCTAGAGATGTCGGGGGTAAATAATGGCCACTCTCTTAGACTTAAGTTTGCTTAATTTTCTGCTTCCACTATTCATTTTTTTGTTTGTGTTTGTAGTAGTTTATGCTATATTAAGTAGAACTAGTCTTTTTGGAGAGAAGCAGGCAGCATTGAACTTTATAGCAGCGTTCTGTGTAGCAGCATTATCTGTGTTTACAGGAACTATTACTGGATTGGTGTCTATTGTCACTCCTTGGATTGTTTTCATGGTTTTGATATTGGTATTTTTATTCGGGATCTTTAAGTTTTTTGGCATGAAAGATGAGAAAGTTTGGGATACTATCGGAGGTCCTGCTCTTGTTTATGTTATTATTCTAATCATAATTCTAATTGGCATGTCTATAGTCTTTGAAGAAGAGTCATCTCCGTCTTCAGATAAGTCTGTAAAGAGTGAAGTGATTACTGCACTTACTCACCCAAGATTATTGGCAGCAATATTTATCCTTGTAGTTGCAGCTTTTAGTGTGAGGTTTTTGTCAGAAAAATTAGAGACTTAAAAAAATATTTTATTTCTTTGCTTTCTTCATCTCTTTTACTAGTCTGTCCAGATCTTTTATATTGGAGGTCATAGGCTCAAGTATTTTTTCGAATACTTTTTCTAAAGCCTTCATTTCTGTATGCACTCCTCTTAATCCTTGATCATACTCCCCTACTTTTCCAAGGACTGCATTCTGCAAATTCTGAAATTTCTCACTTATCCTAATTATTTCCTGTTTCATAGATACTATATTGTTATTTACTCTTTCTTTCCATTCTGCTATGTTTCCAACACTGCTCTCAAGTTCATCCCATTTTTCTTTTACTATTGCTTCTACTATCTGCTGCACTGTTTCGCTGTTTAATCCGGAGTTTTGTGTATTATATTTTTGTGTTCCATAGTCTACTAGCTGCGGTTGTTGGTATTCTTGTTCTTCACCTATGGTTTTAGATTCAGGTATTTCTTCTGTTATTGTCGGAGCTTCAATTTCTTCATTTGCTGTAGGAGATGGGATATCAGCTAAAATTCCGTCAACTCCAGCCTTTATTTCTCCATATTCGCGATTTTCTTCAGCCATAAACAATCAGCTCTTTTTGTCTTCTTTTATTATCTTAATTACGTCCTCTTTCGTCATGAACTTCATTGGGTTCCATAAGTTAATATACTTTTCTAGGACAATCACATCTTCTTTTCTAGCAAATAATTCAAGCTCTTTTAATAAGTGCTTCATGCTTTCTTTTATCTTGAATATATCAGTTTTTACTTCTTTCACATCATCGTTCAGTAATTTTATTTCTGAGATTGTCTTCTTATATCCCTCTATCATGTTGTTATTCACTATTAAAACTCTGTCTCTAAGAAGGTTGTATTGCCCTTCAAGTGTTCTTATTCTCCTTACAGTTTCTATTATTGCGTCTTCCTGCTGAGAAAATTGTTGTTCCTCTGTCATTTTATAAATTAAGTCATACCTAATAAATAAACCTTTTGAATTATGATATTAATTTAGTCAGGTAAATCATTAACTATAAAAATCCTGCAATCTCATTTTATTTATGGTTTTATTCAAGAAAAAGGTCAAGCCTGGTGAGCATGAGGTACAAAAAGAAGGTTCAGAAGATATTCTACATATTAATTATGAAGCATATCCAAGAGTTCCTTCTCTGGAGGATGACCCGTTAGTCATGTCTTCTGTTATAGAAAAGCTTTCACAGTCTCCTTCAGTTTCAAGAATTATATTTCATCAGAGAAAAAAGTATGAGTATAGTTACACTCAGACAAAAATGCTTATGGAAATAGCAGGGATATACAATCATTTTGTGAAGCAGAAAAATATTTTATCGCAGGCAGCTTTGGAAGTATTCGGTCCTATACAGGATGCCTCTCAGAAAATAAGGAATTTGCAGTATATAGTGTTAAGCTTGTTGAAAATGGATCCTATAGGTGCATTTGTCGAAGTTAAGAGGTTATTGAGGGAAGAAAAGATAAATATGGGGAAGCTAAGTGATGAAAATTATAAGATTACAATACAACCTTACTTAACAGTGCTTGGTGAGATATATTCATTGCTCTCAAACACAATGTTAGTATCGCATTCTAAAGATTTTATAGAAGGCTACACTATAGGAAGCCGTGATGCTTACAAGTCTATCTTCAGGCCTGTGATTAGCCCAGACTTTATGTATACAAGGCTGGTTGCAATTCCTCCTTTGGATGCAGAAGAGATAGACGCGTATAATGCTTCAAAGAACATCAACGTTCAGATATTTAAAACAAGCAACACCATAAAACCTTTGTATCATATCATCCCTCCAGAGTTTCAGCTATCTGAAGACAAGTATGATTTGCTTGAACTTGCAAGGAAGGTTTTAGCAGAGCACCAGCCAAAAGCTGAAGAATTTTTAGACACAGAAAAGATGAGGGCAACTTTCTTTAATATTGGCAGGGACTTGATTACTGAATTGGCTGATCACAGGGGATTGTCTTTGTCTTATCAGGAAATAGAGGATATGGCTGATATTTTAGTAAGGTATACTGTTGGTTTTGGGTTGATTGAGTCTTTGCTTCAGGATAATAATATTCAGGATATCACAATTAATAGCCCTGCAGGCGTTACTCCGGTTTTTGTTGTGCATAGCAAGTACGATGAGTGTGTTACTAATATTGTTCCATCTATTGAAGATGTGGAAGGTTGGGGATCTAAGTTTAGGCTTATTTCTGCAAGGCCATTAGATGAGGCTAATCCTGTTTTAGATACAGAACTATTGATACCAGGTGCAAGGTCAAGGGTTTCTATTATAACAAGGCCTCTAAATCCAACAGGCTTGGCTTTTTCCTTCAGGCGTCACAGGGATAAGCCTTGGACTCTTCCTCTTTTCCTTGAAAATAATATGATTAATGAATTGGCTGCAGGGCTTCTTAGTTTTTTTATAGATGGTGCTAGGTCTCTTGTGATTGCTGGAACTAGAGGTTCTGGAAAAACTTCTTTGTTAGGTTCAGTTCTTGTAGAAATCATGAGGAAGTATAGGATAATAACTATAGAAGACACTAGTGAGCTTCCTGTTGATGCATTGAGTTCTTTCGGTTACAACATTCAGCCTATGAAGGTAAGGTCCGCTTTGCTAAAATCTGGTTCTGAGCTTGGCGCTGATGAAGGAATCAGGACTAGCTTGAGGATGGGTGACTCAGCTCTTATAGTTGGGGAAGTAAGAAGTTTGGAGGCGTTTGCAATGTTTGAGGCAATGCGTATAGGAGCTTTGGCTAATACTGTTGCAGGCACTATTCATGGAGATTCTCCCTATGGGGTTTTTGATAGGATTGTTAACGATCTTCAAGTTCCAAGAACAAGCTTTAAGGCTGCAGATATAATAGTGATAGCTAATCCTGTAAGGTCTGCTGACGGGATGCATAAGTTCAGGAGAGTTACCCAGATTACAGAAGTTAGAAAGAATTGGGAGGACGATCCTCTTGCTGAAGGAGGGTTTGTTGATTTGATGAAATACGATCCGAAACTTGATTCTTTAATTCCTACTGATGAACTTGTAAATGGCGACTCTGACATAATTAAGGCTATAGGTTCTCAAGTTAAGGACTGGGCTGGTAACTGGGATGCAATATGGAAAAATATCATGCTAAGGGCCAAGATTAAGGGAACAATTGTCGAATATTCTAAAAAGTTATCTATCCCGAGTCTTTTGGAAGCAAAGTCTGTTATACAGCTTAATGATGATTTTCACAGAGCTTCTGATAAGGTAAGGGAGAGGCTTGGGTATTTTGATTGTGATAAGACCTTTTTTGAGTGGGAAGAGTCATTGAAGAGATATATTAAGCTGAATTATAAGTAATATGATTTGATATTACAAATGCGAGTTAAATTATTTTAGTATAAAATACTGGTAGTATATAATGTAAGCTCCGGCGAAAATCAGTATCAATGCGCTAAAATAATTAATGTAAGGGAGTATTTTGTTTATTTTTCTGCTAATTAAATCTCTGGCGAATATTGTGGTTATTGTTGTTATTAGCATAACTAGGCTTATCCCGGCGATGTAAAAAATTAAAGGAATGACAGCTTCTAGAAGATTGTTTTCTACTAGAACTTGTAAAGCTATAGTCAAAAATATAGGGAAAACGCAGCTAAGTGCAGCAACAGCATATGTAACGCCAAAGATGTATAGTCCAGGTGCTTCTCTTTTTTGCATTAAAAAATTCAGATTAACTGAGAAATGCTTTCCAAACAGCATTCCTATTCCAATCAGGATTAGCCCAGTTCCAAAGATGATGGCTATCCAAGGAATGAATTTTTTAACAACTTGCCCCAATATTATAACAAGTAATCCGGCAGTGCCGAAGACAGTTAGAAATCCGAGTATAGTAAAGAACCCGAATTTAATTCCCTTAAACAAAGCCTGTAAGAAAGTTAATTTTGTTTTTTCTCCCTTGCTTAAGTAATAGCTGATATATCCTGGAAGTAGTGCAGCAGAGCAGGGAGAGAAGAAAGCAACTATTCCTGCCAGAAATGCAAATGTGGCAAAAGTAAAGTCTACCATAGTGTCAGGATTCTTTTAATCCTTTGAATACAATTTCCCATGTGTTTTCATCAATAACTCCACCGCCAATCCAGAGTATTATTCCGTCTCTGCTGATGGCATATTTTTCAGTTGTGCGTTTCACACTGTAATCTTTTAAGACACTTGTGTCAGCAAGGGCAAATTTAATGTCTGTCAGCATATTTTCATTCACATATTCATTAATTGCATTTGCATCCTCGCTAGAATCCAGGTCTATTGCTACAAATTCTATACTGTCTTTGTATTTTGGGTATACATTTTTGATAATATTAAAGTCTCGTTTGCAGAATGGACACCATGTTGCCCAGAAGTATACAATAACAGGTTTCTTTCCTTTATGTTCACTAAGTTTGAATTTTGTTCCATCAATTATATCAACTTCAAAGTCAGGCGCAAGGTCTCCTTTTTGGTTGCCTAAGACAGCGTTCTCGATATTAGGCTGTTTCATATTCATATCGAGATCAGGATCTGTTCGGGTATTAGAACAACCATAAGCAAGCAAAATAATTAATAACAATGTTGTTTCAAATAAGATTGTTTTTTTCATATATTAATTAAGACTATAAATGCCTAATTAATGTTTTGTTTTTTAATTCATTAAAGAATATCTTTCTTCAAGCTTTTCCATTCTTCCATTAATATAGTCTGAAAAACTTCCTTCAGTATTTTCATCCATAAAGTCTCTACGAATCATTTCATATAAGACTATAGCTGCCTGCCTAGTGTCTTCTAATCTTCTATTATTAACTCCAAGCCTTCCTCTTAATTCAAGAGAGTGGTTTCTAGCAGTTTGGCATGATAAACTTAATACATCTGCCACTTTTCTCAAGGAATATCCACGACGGTATAACAGCAAGTTTCTCATATGTGCTTTAGTCAAAGGAAGTTCATCAATTTGGGTTTCTTTATATGATTTTAAGCACTCATCAAGATTAGGTTCGAAAGATATATGTTCATAATCAGCTAATAAATCATTAGAAAAAAGTTCATGGTGATAATAAAGGCGAACAATCGTTCCCTGTGGGTTGAAATATTTTTTGTCAAAATCAAAATTCTTTCTTAAGGTTGTATCAAGGAGATGATAAAGGTCTTTTCTGTTATTCCTACAAGTTTGGGGCCTACCGCTATGACCATTATCAGATTTGTGGCCTCTTGATATTAAAACAAGTTCTCTTCTCAATATTGGGCGAATTCCTCTTAGTATGTCATCGAGCATTTCATCAGTAGCCATTGCAGGATATTGCAGCTCAGATAATTTTTTAAAGATTACTTTTATTTAAGATGTAGGTTTAATCATTGACAATATCTAATTATATTAAATTGAACATGTCAACAAGAATGAAGATATAATAAAAATATTTCAAAAGAATTAATCATAAGAATATCCATTAATTTTAGCACTATGCCTTATTCATCAGACAATTCTTAAATCATTGCGATTTATTAATTACCTCACACGCCTTTCTATGTCATCTAATCCAGGAAGCATTTTTATACTATTTCTTTGTAGTATTTCGTGTGAATCTTCATTTTTTAGTAAATGCTCTAAAATATATGAAGGACTTGATGAACCAGATATTGCTCTTCTTGCACGCATTTCAAATTGATTCCTTAAAAAGTCTAAATATTCAAACTCCAAGCCATTATCCCCAATAACAAGATACAAATAATATTTTATTCCTTCTTTAGATTCAACCTTTCGAGATAATCTTCCTTTAAGAAGTTTTCTTGCGCCATCAACATCATCATATAATGTAGCAATCTCTTCTACTCTCATTGCCATTCCCATTGCTATTTTTTCATCATAAGTTAATTCTCTATCTGTCATAAATAGAATACAGTAGGAAAACTTAAATTCTTTCTTATAGTTTCTCCTTAGCAAATTCTTTGATCTTATCAATCAAGCTTTTTTTATCTTCAGTCTTTTTCAAATCTTCAAAAATCTTTCTTTGCTCCTTACTAACTTTTTTAGGAATAACGACATTGACAATAACATACAGGTCTCCGCTGCCATGATCATCAACATAAGGAACTCCTTTTCCTCTAAGCCTGAACTTAGTTCCTGTTTGTGTACCTTCATGTATTTTTATAGAAACCTCATTGTCAATTGTTGGGACTTTAATCTCTTCTCCCAAGGCAGCTTGGCTAACACTAATAGGCACTTCAACGATTAGGTCATAATCTACTCTCTGAAAAACATCACTTGGATTAACTTGTATTACAACATACAGGTCTCCAGGACTATTGCCTCTGACTCCAGCTTCGCCTTCACCTCTAACAACAAGGTGGCTGCCATTGTCCACGCCAGCAGGTATTTTTACTTTTATATTCCTAGAATTAAATTTTCTTCCTTCGCCGCCGCACTCCTTGCAGGGATGAACTATGCTTCTTCCTTCGCCGCCGCATTCAGAGCATGTAGTCACTTGTGTAAAGCTGCCAAAAGGAGTTCTTCTGCTTACCCTAATCTGTCCAGAACCATCGCACTTGTTGCATGACCCTAATTTTCCGTCCTTGCTTCCAGTGCCACTACAAGTCCTGCAAGTATCAAGTTTTTCAATGTTTAATTCTCTGGTTGTTCCCAAGACAGATTCTTCAAAGCTTATTTTGATATTATATTTTAGGTCATTTCCACTTCTTGTTCTTCTCTTGCTTCCTCCGCCGAAAAACATTTCGAAAACATTATCTCCGCCGAAGAAATCACCGAATATGTCATTTACATCAAATCCCCTGAATATGTCTTCTTGAGAATATTTCTGGTGGAATCCTGTGTCTCCAAACTGGTCATATTGGGAGCGCTTGGTGTCGTCTGAAAGAACAGCATATGCTTCTGATATTTTCTTGAATTTTTCAGCAGCTCCTCCTTCCTTGCTGACATCGGGATGATATTTTTTGGCTAGGTTTTTATAAATTTTTTTAATCTCCTCTTTGGAAGAATTCTTGTCCACGCCTAATATTTTATAATAATCTTCTGCCATAAAAATAAAAATTTATAAGAGGTTTATCTACTTTTCCTCTTTATCATTTATTACTTCTGCATCAACAACTTTATCTTTGCCCTTTCCTTTTTTGCCCTTAATCTCATGTTCTTTTGATTCGTTCTCCTGCTTCATGGCTTCTTGGTACAATTTTGAGGACATTTCATGCAGCTGCTTGTTTAGGTCATCCATTTTCTTCTTCAATTTTTCTGTGTCATTTGCCTTTATCAAATCTTTTAGCTCGTTCTTCTCTCTTTCTATATCTGCCAGCTTTTCTTTGTCCATCTTTTCTCCAAGTTCTTTAACTGTCTTTTCTATTGTGTATACTAAAGCTTCTGCCTGGTTTTTTACTTCTACAGTTTCTTTTTTCTTCTTGTCTTCTTCGGCAAACTTATCAGCTTCAGCCTGCATTTTTTCTATTTCTTCCTTGCTCAGTTTTTGTGTTGCTGTTATCTTTATGCTCTGCTCTTTGCTAGTTCCTAAGTCCTTGGCAGAAACGCTGACTATTCCATTTGCATCTATGTCAAAGCTGACTTCTATTTGAGGAGTTCCTCTTGATGCTGGGGGTATGCCAACTAAGTCAAACCTTCCCAAACTCTTGTTGTCAGAAGCCATTTCCCTCTCTCCCTGTAATACATGTATTGTTACTGCAGTCTGATTGTCTTCTGCTGTGCTAAACACCTGGCTTTTCTTAGTGGGGATTGTGGTATTTCTAGTTATTAAAGCGGTTCTTATGCCGCCTAAAGTTTCTATGCCCAAAGTTAATGGTGTGACATCAAGCAATAAAATATCTTTAACTTCGCCTGCTAGGACACCAGCCTGGATTGCAGCACCTAAAGCAACACACTCCATTGGGTCAATTCCTCTTTCTGCTTTTCTGTTTAGTGTGTCTTCAACAAACTTCTTGACTATAGGCATTCTTGTAGGGCCGCCAACAAGTATTATTTTGTCTATGTTTTCAACACCAATATTTGAATCTTTTATTGCTTGGGTCAATGGTTTCTTGCATCTTGCAATTATATTTTCTACAAGCTCCTCTAGTTTGGCTCTGGTTAATTTAATATGCAGGTTTCTTGAGCCTTGTATGAATGGCAGGTTGATTTCAGTTTCCATTACTGTGCTTAGTTCTATCTTTGCTCTTTCTGCAGCTTCTCTTATTCTCTGTACTGCTGTTTTGTCATCATTCAAATCAATTCCTGTTTCTTTCTCAAATTCTTTTATCAGGAAATTCATTAAAACTAAGTCCATATCAGTTCCGCCAAGCTGTGTGTCACCGCTAGTTGCTTTAACCTCGAATACTCCGTCGCCAAATTCCATAATTGTCACATCAAGGGTTCCTCCGCCCAAGTCAAAAACAAGAATTTTTGCTTCAGTTTCCTGTTTGTCCAGGCCATAAGCAAGAGAAGCTGATGTAGGCTCGTTTACAATTCTTACAACATCCAAGCCAGCTATAGTTCCTGCATCTTTTGTTGCTTGTCTTTGGTTGTCGTCAAAATAGGCAGGCACTGTGATTACTGCTTTTTCTATTTTTTCTCCCATGAATTCTTCTGCATCTTTCTTTATCTTCTGGAGTACAAATGCTGAAATCTGCTGGGGTGTAAATGCTTTGCCTCTTATTTCATATTTAAAATTTGTTCCCATCTTCCTTTTTGCGCCTAAGATTGTGCCTTCAGGATTAGAAATAGCCTGCCTTCTTGCGGGTTCTCCAACTAGCATCTGTCCGTCTTTTGTGAATGCAACAATGCTTGGAAATGCTTTGCCATACAGGCTTGTTCCCTCAGCGCTTGGTATTATTGCAGGTCTTCCTGCTTGCATAACTGCTGCTGCAGAATTCGAAGTGCCTAAGTCTATACCTATAATTTTTGTCATTTTATTTTCCTCCCAGAAATCTTTTGTGCATTATCATGCTTCTTTTGCATTTATGATTTAGATAACCTTCCTCTTTCCTGTACTTAGTGTAGCATACAGGGCATTCGAAAGGATTTTTTAGTAATAATTGTTCTGTTTTCATTTTTTTTACATTTTATAAATATCTGCAGTTTTAGTATATCCCGGAAGATTAGTTTTCATAAGGTTTTTTAAGCCCTGATAACTTGTGCTATTATTCGCATACATTTGATTTACACTGGAGTATGCTGTTTCTGCTGTCCCGCAATCTTCACTGCACATTTTTAGTTTCCTCCATAATGTTTTTTTGTTTTCCAACTATAACCTTGCTTGTTCTTAATACTTTGTCATGCATTGTGTATCCTTTTTGCACTTCTTCGATTATAGTGTTGTCTTTTCCTTCTCTTAGGTCTATTATCTCGTGCATAAAAGGGTCAAACTTAGCTCCTTTAACATTTATAGGTTTAATGCCTTCTTCTCCCAAGATTTTTTGTATGTGCTTTTGCACCATTGTCATTCCTTGGGTTATTTCTTCATTTTGTATGTTTTTTGCAGCTTCTACGGTCCTGTCAAAATCGTCAGCTACAGCCAGTATTTTTGCTGCTAGTTTCGCTGATGCATATTTTTCAAGTTCTTCTTTCTCTTTTTTAACTCTCTTTGTGTAGTTGTCGAAATCTGCCTGAATTCTTTGCAGAGTATTAGTATATTCTTTCAAAGTTTTTTCTTTGTCTTCAAGCTGTTTCTTTAATATTTCTGATTCTATGATGGCTTGCTCGCTTTCTTTTTTATTATCTTTCTTGGTCATATTAAAGCTATTTTTGTTTACTTTAAGTCTACTAATAGATAGTAAGAACAACTATATAAAGCTTTCGAATTATTAAACACAGTCTATAAAGTCGTTTTTTGTCTATAATACATACTATTTCTGACTTAAAATACCACTTATAAATAGTAATATTTATATAGGAATTGGTTGATATAATAAAATATGAAAAAAGTTTATGTTGCTTTGGATATGCAGGAAGATCATGAAGGATTAATTGGATACTTAAAGGGAAAACGCAATGTAGAATTGGAAATGTATCAATGGACAGATTTTAATCATTTTTCAGTATATATTGCACAGCTAATATTATGTCTGAGATTGGGAGATATGTCAGTAAGAATTGGTGAAGTTGAGAATTTAGTAAGAATAGGGTCATTAAGGGATTCAATTAGAAGAAAACTTAGAGGGCTGCCAGATCTATTGTTTTTTGATCCAGATATTTTCTTATTAGCGCCAGAATTTAAAGCAAGAAAAGGAGACGCAACAAGCCAAGTATATGATTCGAGAATAGGAAGATTCGTTCCAATTGATTTAACAACAATCGATCGTTTGGTAGAACAAAAGGATTATACAGCAACAGCTATAGCAAGAAGTTTTGTAAGCGCAGGTATTCCAACAATAATTGCTTATAGTGAAAATACAGAACCAGTATACCACGCTCTTAAAGATAATGCAGATGTATTTGGTGTTCATAAACCATACGAAAATCGTTTACTATTTGATATTGTAGATTATTATTTAAGAAATACAGAACAAGATAGTTCTTTCAAAGAATTTTAAATGAAGAAAGATTTCTATTAAAAAAATGAGTAGAGATTAAGTTGATACTGAGCACTGGAATTCAAATTCGCCTACGTTATTATTATAGTTTGTTTCTAGCATTCTATAAGTATCGATTGGGTTAACAGTGGCTTGACCAGTATAAAACACACCATTGTTGCAAGCTATCTCGACATCTATAGTTAAAATTGTGGAAACGCCTGCTGCCAAATTGGTTGTTCTTTCCATCCTATAAAGCCTAGCTGGACTGTTGTCTGAACCTCTACCTACCACATCAACTCTAAGATAAAAATCTCCAGTAGGGCTAGTGCCTATATTCTGTACTGTAACTGAATGATTATAAACATAATGACCAGTGCGGTTAACATGTATGTTTGAAACTTCTTGCCCTAAGATTATAAGATCAACAGGTGGTGAGTCGGCGTTATAGGGCATGTAAATGTTGATGTATGTACATTATTATTCTCATTAGATTCAAATATATTATTATATGGGTCTACTTTAGCTGATGTTGGGAAGGATTCTCCGGTGATACAAATAAGTGAAGTCTTTGGACTCAATGTTTCTCTTTCTCCAGGAGCTAAACTTCTAAGTTGAGGTTGGTAAATTATATAATTATGTATACCGCGTCCATAAGCTTGCATATCATTTGAAAGAGAACCGATAATAAGAGTTGTTCCGTTTGTAGGTGCTGTTCCAACATTTTTTATAGTTACATTATGTTCATATCCAACTAAATGTTCTGGGTATAATCTGCGAAAATTCAAAGGATTTTGAGATGTAACTATTAAATCTGGTCTTGGAGGAGATTTTAGGCAAGCACCATTACTGCAGCTATACTTACATATTTTAACAACTGAAGCAGGTCTACCTTCTCTACATATATACTCTTTTACTCTATTGCTGTCAACACAACTATCTCTCTGTCTTGCTTCTACACCGTTTATATAATATCTGATTCCTCCAACAGTATAAATATTATTACCATCAGAATCAACACACGTTCCAGTTGCTTGTCCAGTTATGCTTACTCCGAATACAATCGCAGATAAAACTATAATTACTCCTAGAATATATATATAATTTACTTGAATTTGATTTCATTAGAAAGTATTCAGATTACTTTAGTTTATAAATGTTTAGTATAACTGTTACAGTGTAACTTTTATATTGAAATGGAAACGTAATGGCTTTCAAAAATTCATTTTAACCATTCAGTTTTTAGCCTCAAAAAGCCTTAAATATTATTTTAAATAAGTATATTGCGGCATGAAAAGAGAATTCCAGAAGATAACAATAATTAAAGTAAGAAAACCTTCAGAAAAGGATGTAAACAAAGACCTGCAATGGCTTTCAACATCATTGGGGCTTTTTGGCGACAGAGACAAGGAAAGATCATGTTTTAGGGTTTTTGTAGAGCTGATAAAATCTTCTAGGAAAAACAGAGCAATGACTAGCGATGAGATAGCTTTCAAGTCAAATCTATCAAGGGCAACAGTAATTCATCACCTGAACAAGCTTATAGAGTCTGGTCTGGTTGTTCATATGGAAAATAAATATATACTGAGGGCAAACAGTTTGGAAGAACTATTAAACGAGATAAGAAAAGACATGCTCAGGGTTTTGGATGATATAAAGACAGTAAGTGAAGACTTAGATAATGAATTGGGCATAAATAAGAGGAGAAACCAAAGGGTCATCAGTGATTAAGAATGGAAGAAATAGACGTATTCGAATTAAAGAAATATATTGAAAACAAAAAAAAATTAATCTTGCTGGATGTTAGAAACTATGAAGAACACGATTACTGTAATATTGAAGGTTCCATGTTAATTCCTTTACCAGAGCTTGAAGAAAAATATACAAGTTTAGATAAGAACAGCGAAATAGTGGTATACTGTCATACAGGAAACAGGAGCAGGAAGGCTGCGGAATTCTTACAAAATAAAAATTTTAAGAATGTTAAAAACTTGAAAGGGGGAATAGATGCATGGTCAAAAAATATAGACCAGAATGTTTTAATATATTAGTTTTATTTCTTGATCTTTAGAGTGATTAATGTTGCTAAAAATCCTCCAATTAAACCGAATAGTATGTCAGAAAGCATATCATCAAGTCCCCACTGGTAATATGTCTTGAATATATAATCAGCAAGGTACTCATAATATTCCCAGGCCAAAGCTGTAAAACTAACAATAGAAATCGCTATAAAAACTAGAACAGCCTTATTCGTATCGCCCAAAATCATTTTATTTTGCATCAATAATAATAAAAGTGTAAAGCTTATGCCTATGCTGAAGCCTCCTATAAAATGCATTAAGATATCAAGCCACCAAATTTTAAAGTATAAGCCTGATGCTGTCATGGGAATGTTCATTATAAAAACTGCCAACGGTAGCAGAAATATTTTTACTAATTCTTTTATGTTATCTACAAAGAATTTTTTAAGGCTGATATCTTCAATTTCTTTCATTTTTTTAGGTTATAGTTAACAGGAAGATTATCCCCATTTGTCAACTTTTATTCTTGATTTTTCAACTTTTAATTTTAGTAATATTTGCGCAATAATTTCAACAAAAGTCTTAGGACCGCAAATATAAAAAAGACTACTGCCAAAATTGTCTATCCCATCCTTCAAAAATTTTTCATCTATTTTTCCTTTATGGCCTTCAAAATTATCATCTCTGGTGGTTGTAGGAAAAAACCTGAAGTTTTTCTTATTCTTGCTCATGTACTCAAATTCTTCTCTGAATATTAAGTCATTTTTTGTTCTCGCACTAAAGAAGAGTGTTGCTTTTATTTGGAGGCCTTTATCAAAGATATATTTTGACATGGCTCTGAATGGTGTTATTCCCGTGCCTCCTGCAATCATTACAATGTTATCTGAACTCTCGTCAAGAAAAAAAATTCCAAAAGGACCTTTGACCTCTAATTTATCTCCAGTCTCAAATTCGCTCAGTTTTTTGCTCACAAATTTTTCTTTTTTAATTTTAAACTTCAGAAAATCTTTTTCCGGCGGGCTCGAGCTAAAAGAATACCCTCTCTTCTCGGTCTTGCCATCAACATCAAGAAAAACTGTCATGAATTGCCCGGGCTTAAAGCTGAAGTCTGTAGGTCTTATAAATTTTAGGCTGTATATTTCGTCGTTATGCCACTTTTTTTCTTCAAGCACAAGTTCCATATATAAATTATGTTCTAGAAATATTTATAAATCCTTACTATCCATTATAAGGTGGGCGGTCATAGTGGCCTGGATATACCTGTTCTCGTTTCGATCACAGAAGTCAAGCAGGCCGACGTTCCATATTGTACTGCACTCAGTGCGGGAAGTATGGTTAGCTGCCCACCTAATTTTATATACTAATTAATTCTATTATTTCTTGATGAAAAAAAACAAGAACAGCCTAAGAAAAGAGGCTCTGGAAATTGTCTACAGGTTATTTGAAAATGCCAAATCTGAAAAGTCAAAGGCTGATGACTTTGTAAGAAAAGCAAGAAGAATAGCCATGAAAGTGAACATGCCGCTTCCGAAAGAACTGAAAATAAAATTTTGCAAGCACTGTTATACCTATTTCAAGAACAAGAATTACAGAGCAAGGACAAGAAACAAGATAGTGATATATTACTGCCTGAAATGCAGAAAGTTTTCAAAATTCTTAATGTCACAGAATATTCAAAAATCTAAGCGAAAGAAAGATATTGGCTAATATAATAACAAAAAAAACAAAACTCTCAAGCTTTGCTCCAGTAGTTATCGGCCCCTGAATCCTGAATGTTGAGAAAGGGTGAAGAAAGTTAATGCCTTCCTTTGTTAGGGCATCTCCAATCAAGTGTGATATGTATCCAAACATTATTGCCAAACCAAGAAATTTTAAATTAAAATACGATAAAACAAAAAATGCTATGACTGGCGGAAACACAGAATGAAAAAATCCACGGTGCTTAAAGAATAATGAAATTGGGATTGAGATAAAGAATAGTTTTCTTCCATACTTGCTTTTTGGATGGTCAATGTCTGGAAGCCCGCTGAATATAGTGGCCAATGGAATAAAAAGCCAGGGATTGCTCAAATTAAATAGCTTTACTGCTAATAAAGATATCAAGAATCCGAAAGCCAGATGAGTTTTAAACATCATAATTTATCACTTCTTTTTTTAATTAAAAATATTATTTAGTTAGTCTTATTTTTAATACAAGACTTTCATCTAAAACAGGTTATAATGATTTCAAAATAGTTTATAAGTCTTGTGCAGAATTAAGTGAAATTAATTCGTAGAATAAAAACTAAGTCTTGACTTCCATTTCCTGTAAAATTTTAGCAGGATCAAGTTCTTCAAGCGAATTAGCAACAATCTCCATTCTGGAAAACATCTCGTTCTTTGAAACTTTTCCCTTAATTATCATCTGTCTGCCCTTATTTGCTTTTCTCATATTATCAAAATTTATCTGTTCCTTGCCTATAATGCTCTCAGCAACATCTCTGAAACATACAATCCTGACATTTCCCGTACCGTCATCAAATATGATGTTAACTATCGGGACTTGCTTAGGAGACACAACTTGATGTTCTTGGCATACAAAAGAGTCATTATTTGCAACAACTTTCTTGTTGCAGGCAGGGCATGCGTTATAGAATCTAGGCTCAAAAATCTCAACTATGGTCCCATGTACTTCAACAAATTCATTGGGTTGCAGATCGCTGATATTTTTCTTTCCAGCTAACATATTAATCTTTACTTCCCCAACGCTCTCATTTTCAGGGTTTACCAACAATTGGGATCTACTGCCTAAGTGCAGCTCATTGGAATTATTATTGGCTTTAGAATAAGCGTTATTGATCTTGACAATAAAACCCTCTTGGATATTATTTAAATCATTTATAATTTTCTCATCCCAGACAACAATCCTGGCAGTTCCTGTCTCATCACCTATTAGCATGGAGCCTATCCTGCCAGACCTTTTGCCATTATTGAAAGATTTAGTGTCAAAGACATTTAAGACTCTGCCTACAATGTTGACAGAATA
>CAYJAX010000003.1:0-23367 GCA_964368545.1 Candidatus Woesearchaeota archaeon
TCAACTACCACGGCATAAGCGATCTTAGGGAGTTGTATAAGAATGACTTAAAGCAGCTAAGAGAAGCAAAGGAGATGCTATAAAATGTCAGCAGTAGCGTTCAACAAACAACAATTTCTAAAACTACTGGGAAAAAATCTAAGCGATAAAGATATTGAAGAAAAAGTCTCAAACATCGGGATAGGTGTTGAAAAAATAGACAGCAAAGAAATAATTCTTGATGTTTTTCCCAACAGGCCAGATATGCTTGGAGAGTATGGGCTTACTAGAGCACTAAAAACATTTATAGGAATAGATAAAGGAATGAGAAAATACAGAGTCAACAAGTCAAACTACAAGCTGTTTGTAAACAAGAATGTAAAGAACATAAGGCCATATGCTGCATGCGCTGTTGTAAAAAATTTGAAGATAAATGAAGAAAAATTAAAACAAATAATACAGCTGCAGGAAAAACTGCATTTAACATATTGTAGGGGTAGGAAGAAAGCTGCAATAGGAGTTTATCCGCTTGACAGGATAAGTTTCCCAGTGAATTATTCGGCGATGAAGCCAAACGAAATATTATTCAGGCCGCTAGATTCTGGCATGGAAATGAGTGCAGAAGAAATATTGGAGAAACATCCCAAAGGAAAACAATACGGGCACCTAATAGATGGGAAAAAATTTTATCCTGTGTGGACTGACAACAAAAATAATGTAATGTCATTAGCGCCGATAATAAACTCGCATCTGACAGGAAAGTTAGATGAGAACACAAAAGACGTCTTCATAGAATGCACAGGAAATGACTATAAAGCTCTGAGCAAGTGCATAAACATAATGTCAGCAGAACTTGCAGATTCAGGCGGAGAGCTATACGAAGTAGAGATAAGTATGTATGGAAAGAAATTGGCGAGTCCGAAAATGATGGAAGAAGAGATAGAGTTAGATGCAGAGTATATTAATAATAAACTCGGACTAAATATTAAAGAAAAAGAAATAGCAAACTTGCTATCAAGGATGGGTTATGGGACAAAAAAGAAGAGAGAAAAGATTATAGCGCTAGTGCCCCCATACAGGACAGATGTTCTTCATGCAATAGACATTGTTGAGGACATAGCGATAGCATATGGCTATGATAAATTCAGTGAAGAAATGCCAAAGATAGTGACCATAGCAGAAGAAAATGGCTTTGAGATATTTAAAAACAAGGTATGCAACATATTAACAACACTTGGGTTCCAGGAATGCAACACATACAACCTAGACAGTATAGAAAACCAGGCAGAGAAGATGAATTTAGACAGCAAGAAATGGAATTTTGTTGAGCTTGCAAATGCACTAAACGAAGACTACAAAATCTTGAGAGAATGGATAACTCCCTCGTTGATGAAAGTGTTGGCTGAAAACAAGCACAATGAATATCCACAAAACATATTCTGCACAGGAAGATGCTTCAGGAGAGATGAAAATTCAGAAACGAAAGTTAAAGAATTTGTAAGACTCGGAATTTTATTATGCAACAGCAACTCAAATTTTACGCATGCAAAGCAAGTAATGCAAAGTTTGCTTGATTCTCTAAATGTAAAATACGATATAAACGAGACGGAACATACAAGCTTTATAACAGGTAGAGTTGCCAGAATGAGTGCTAAAGGAGAAAACATAGCTTACTTAGGAGAGATACACCCAAAAGTTCTGGAAAACTACAATTTGGAAATGCCTGTAGCGGCCTTAGAGATTAACTTAACAGAATTATTTAAAATAATAAAAGAAAAATAAAAATTCCTTTAGCTGAACTGCCTTTTTACATCATCGTTGAATCCGAACAAATAAATTACTGCTATACCAAAAATAGTCCAGAAAGGGAAATTCAGCAATGAAATAACTGCAAGCACTATGGCTGTAATCTTGGCCCAGTTCTTGAACTGCCACAAACCATATCCAACAAAGGCGCCTAATGCTGCGAATATTATTGTTACAACAGATACAAGAACAGCTAACCCTGCAAACAATCCGCCTAAAATTCCACCTGTGCCAAGACCCAAAAAGCTTCCGCCTAACAAAACAGAAAGTCCCATCAGCAAGCCAAAAGCAGCTCCAACCCAGTAAAGCACTGCTACAGTCTTTACAACATTATGTGCTGTTTTACTATCCATCTAGCATAACCTCCTATAAAATTTTAATAGTTATAATCCAGATTAAATACTATTTAAAAGTTTTGTATGAAGTTTATTATGTGTTATATGATAATTAGTGTATATCACTGTTGAATTAATTTTTTATAACCTGCTATAAAAATTATCTTTGTCAAATAATAAGGGTTCACTTCAACTTAAAACTTAAACTGTCATTAATACGCACATTTTTAGAGTTCTTAACTTCGATAACGTATTTACATTTTACTGCCTTTATATATGGAATGAAAGGATTAACTTTTCTTAAAATCTTTATAACTTTTAAATTTTTGTCAACGTAGATTATATCAATATAATAAAAGACAAAAATGGTGTGCAGACTAATGTAAGTTTCTTTATCAAATACAAATAATAAACCATCATTTTTACAATAAGAGAACATCAGTCCAAGCAACTTGCAAAGCAAAGACTTGCATATACCAACATCAAAAGTTTCATTGTTTATTTTTATCCTCATCAACTAAATGCTCAAATTCAAGTTTATAAATTATATTATTAAAATAGTGCAGAATAAAATAGACAAGTTAATTTTATAAATAAACTGTTTATCTGTTTATTACCAATAAATGCAAAAAGAAATGTATTTGCAATCGGAGGCAAATTTGAAGAAAATATCTGAAAAACAAAACAAGGAAAAGACTGTTGAAACTAAGAATATTTCAGGACAGCCCGTAATAAATATAGGCATGGTCGGCCATGTTGATAAGTCTTAAGATGCGTCTTAAGCTCAAAATCACGGAAAGACGACCTTGCTGGAATCACTGACAGGAAGATGGACTGACACTCATTCAGAGGAGATAAAGAGGGGAATAACAATAAAGTTAGGATATGCTGATACATCATTTTACAAGTGCGAGGAACACGGCTATGGAACAAAGAAGCTGTGCAATGGTTGCAAAGTGCAAAGGGCAGTAAGTTTTGTAGATGCTCCAGGACACGAAACATTGATGGCAACAATGCTCTCGGGAGCAGCAATCATGGACGGAGCAATATTATTGGTTGCAGCAAACGAAGAATGTCCACAGCCGCAGACAAAAGAGCATCTGATGGCGTTGGAGATAGCAGAGATTAAAAAGATAGTGATAGTGCAAAACAAGACAGACTTAGTTACAAAAGAAGAAGCACTAAAAAGCTACAAACAAATAAAGAATTTCATAAAGGGAACTATAGCTGAAAATGCGCCAATAATACCTGTATCAGCGAAGTACGCACTCAA
This sequence comes from Candidatus Woesearchaeota archaeon, assembly GCA_964368545.1. Taxonomy (GTDB): domain Archaea; phylum Nanobdellota; class Nanobdellia; order SCGC-AAA011-G17; family GW2011-AR18; genus GW2011-AR18. The sequence goes on from CAYJAX010000003.1 coordinate 3,394, forward strand.
CATAAATTGTATAATAGAGGCTATAGAAAATTCCATGGAAACTCCGAAGAGGGATTATACAAAAAATTCCATAATGCTTGTGGCAAGAAGTTTTGATGTAAACAAACCTGGGAACGACATAAGCAAATTAGTCGGAGGAATAGTCGGGGGGAGTTTAAAACAAGGAAAATTAAGAGTTGGAGACAGGATAGAAATATGTCCTGGCAGAATTGTGCAGGAAAAGGGTATTGAAAAATACGTAAGCCTTAAGTCAACGATACAAGAACTTAAAACTGGAGGAGAAAAAGTTGAAGAAGTACATGCTGGCGGTTCGATAGCAATACTAACCAAGCTGGATCCATCCATAGTGAAAGCAGACCAGCTTAGCGGAAGTATAATAACTTTAGAAGGAAAAACATTGCCTGTATGGAACGAGCTTAAGTTAGAGCCGCATCTGCTAAAGAATGTCATAGGAAGCAAAGAAGAAATAAAAGTAGATCCTATAAAAAAGGGAGAGCCATTAATGCTAAACGTAAACTCAGCAACTACAGCCGGAATAGTTAATGGATTAGAGAAAAATAAAATATTCATAAGGCTAAAAAGAGCTGTGTGTGCAGAAGAAGGAAACAAGATAGCGATATCTAGAAGAATAGGAACTAGGTGGAGATTAGTAGGGTGGGCTTATGTTAAGAAATAGGATTTAATATAATCGGCTTTGCGTGGAAATTAATTTTCACACGTTTGAAAGTATGCTAGCCTTCTGGTGTTATGAATAATTATTCTTGCTGTGAAGTGAGCGAAGCGAACGAGGGGATAGCCTTTGTCATATAACACAGGGCGACTTTTTTTCGAAACCTTTAATAATATTCTTTAATTTATATGTGCTGTGGCAGATAAAATTGTAGTTGTTGATTTTTCAGGGACCTTGATTAAGTCTTTTGTAGCTGAACAAGCTAATTTGAAGAGGTATGATATTCTCGGTATTCCTAAACCTTCAGAAAAAGAACATAAGCAATTGCATGGGACAAAAAAACATTATGATGTAATAAAGCAACACATTTCAGATAGGTTTGGGATATCTGATGATATGAAAGTAGGTTTTGTCCAAAATTATGATGGAGAAATTGAACTTTCAGGCAAAGATGTTAAAACAATCATTATGACTGATTTGTTTAGAGATTGTATGTATCTTGTTGCTTCAGAGAATGGGCAAAATATTTATGCTGATGGGATTTTAGACTCTTTGAAGACGATTCAAAATAGAGGATACAAATTAGCAATTGTTTCTGGAATAAGAAAGGACATTATCACAGGCTTACTTGCTATTACAAAATGTCCAGTTAAATTTGATTATATTTATGGACAAGATCCAGTTCTAAGTAGAGATGACAATCAACAACTAAATTCTGAATTAGCAGAGAAAGGAATAATAGAGTATGTTATTGGGGATAAATTAGACGATTTAAAGCCTACTAAAAAACTAAAATCAAAATCTATTTTTGTCAAGTGGGGTCATCCTACTGGCGGAGAAGAAGATTTTGCAGATTATTCCATATCAACACCTGAAGAATTAGAAAAAATAATCCAATAAAAATCGCCCTTTTATTTTTGTGTTCTATGGCACTTCGTGCTTGTAGGAAACGAACACCTATTATTGCTTACGCTTTATTCTTTAACTTGCTCTGTTAGAATGTAGCTCCGTGCGTCATACGCCTTCGCTCGTTGCATTCGCTCACCCAAATTCAATTTCGTCTCTGAAAATTGAAGAGAACTTTGCAAAACTAAATTTTGAGAAATATTAATTCATAAGAATATAAAATAATTGAGTCCAAAAGAAAGATTCATAGAAAAACTGAATTATTCAAACTTCTCTATAACCACCAAAGACCTCATGAAAGCTTAAATTTTGAGATTTCCTGCAGAAATTTATGATGATTCTGGTCTTAAATTGTCCTGGTGACTTATGTCACTTGACTACACACAAAACCCAAAACAAAAATCTTTATAAACCTGCTTTAACCTTAAAAAATGTATTAATCAAAATCGGAGGTGAAGTTTTTGGCTAATGTACAACCGCAAAAGCAGGATCTTTCAAAGTATGTTACAGTAGCAGGAGTTGTTCTAGTAGCATTTGTTTTAATACTTGCAGGAAAGAGCTATTTCGGAACAGGTGTTGAGGAAGGAACTGGTCAAGTAACAAAATATGAGGGTTCTTTGGACGTTACTTCTAGCCCAGAAGGAGCAAATGTTTATTACAACGGAGACTTTGTTGGTACAACACCAGTATATCTCACAAACCTTAATGGCGGAGAAAGGGCTAAAGTAATGATTACAATGCAAGGCTACAAACCATTCAAGTTAGAAAAGTACATAGAAACCGGCGGAGTAACAGAACTTTATGCTATGCTGACAGCTGAGTAATTTTCTATTTTTTTTACTTAGCTTTTTAAGTTCTGATAATAAGCTTTTATTGATATTGAACTAGGCTTAATTGAATTAAGAGAATAGTTTTAGAAGATAATTTTGCAAAATTCTATTTTAAGGAAACATCTTCACATAAATCTCTCCAAAGTGCTCTTCTTGGCTTAAGTCTACTTTTTCTTGATTTGACAGATGCAGCAATGGAACAAAAGTTGCCAATTTATCTTCTTTCCTGTTACTATTAACTAATTCGCTGAAACTAACCACAGGTTTCTTGATAAATGCCAATCTTATTTTATCATACAACTCCTTAATTATCTTTGTAATATTAACAGGCTTTTCAGGAATGCTCATCTCAGGCACCCTGTTTCTCTCTGCCATACGCAGCAGTCTTCTCTCATTTACTTCCAAAGCTTTCTCTAAGGCACTAATCAGGTCATCAACATTTACTTTTTTCTTTCTTGTTTGTGGCGTCTTTATAGTAAGCCTTGGCTCTGCATCTAGCTCTATTCTTCTTTTATCTGCAAAGTCACCAATTTCTTCAATATCTTCAGGAGGAAACATCAAATTATCCAAGCTTGCTATTCCCTCAATTATTAATTTCTCAGACTTTATCTTTAGCAGAATTGCAGATGCCAGAATTACTTTTCCCGAAATAAGCAAGTTTGCTTCCTGCATTCTTTTTAGAGTTTCAAGATACTTTTTTGAGAGCACTGATATGTCTATATCCCACGGATCCATCTCGCCAGTCTTTATCAAATCAAGAATTATAGACTGCCATGTTATCTCGTCTTTCTGCATCAGCATATCAAGTATTTTGTCATGCATGCATCTTAAAACGTTTTAAGAACTTTAAATAGATTTTTGTTTTGAAGGCTTTGTTATATTGTTGGTAAAATTATGTAATCTATAAATAATTTAATCTGATTCTATTAACTGATCTTTCGGAGGGGATATGAGCCTCATAAATTCTTCAACTACCGTTTCTAAGCGAGAATTAGATGGAACTTCCATTTCAATTATTGGTTCTTTATCAAAAAGATCTCTCGACCTATCAACCTCTTGAAATTTACAAATATACACATTTTCTCTATCATCTCTCTTCATATATAGCTTCATCACGAACAGAAAAACCACTTCGACACAAATGATCCTCCAACTTATCTCTCTCATATTTGTTTAAACTGTAAACTATACTCTTAATTTCCATAAATTTTGTATATAAGGAAGATATAAAAAGTTAGCGTTTGAGATTTTTGTGATTGTGCACACGGAGTTTATGAAAATAATGAAACTTCCAGTCTTGATGAATTTTTTTATAACTTTAAAATCATTATTTTACTATGTTTTTTTTAGCTTTTTATCGTCTGACAATTTTATGCTGTTTTCACATGATAGATTGCTGTGGGACAAAATATTTAAACATAATAACAACCATTCATAATCTATGCAATCTAATGTTAAAGGAATGAATTCAAAGAAAGAAGAGAATTTTTCTGAATGGTACACCCAGGTTATAGAGAAGGCTGAATTGATAGAATACAGTCCTGTTTCAGGATGTATTATACTTAGGCCAAGATCATATTATGTTTGGGAGAGAATAAGAAATTTTCTGGATGAAAAAATAAAATCTAAAGGCATAAAAAACGTTTATTTTCCTCTGCTAATACCTGAGGAATTGTTAAAGAAAGAGTCAAAGCATGTTGAGGGATTTTCTCCTGAGGTTGCATGGGTTACAGAAGCTGGAGATAGTAAGCTTAGCGAGAGGCTGGCAATAAGACCTACTTCAGAGACAATAATGTATGACACTTACAGAAAATGGATTAGAAGTTACAGGGATCTTCCATTGCTTTTGAACCAGTGGGCAAACGTGATAAGGTGGGAGTTTAAGAACTCTGTTCCGTTCCTAAGGACAAGGGAATTTTTGTGGCAGGAAGGGCATACTGTTTTTGCAACAAAAGAAGAATCTGAGAAGCACGCTGTAGAGATACTTGAGGAGTACATTAGCACTTATGAAAACTTGCTTGCAGTTCCTGTTTTGGCTGGGAGAAAAACAGAATCTGAAAAGTTCGCAGGTGCTGATACAACTTACAGCATAGAGACTATTGCTCCAAATGGCAAGGCTGTGCAGTGCGCTACATCTCACTGTCTAGGCCAGAATTTCTCCAAAGCATTCAACATAAAGTTTTTAGACAAAAATGAGGAAAGCAAGTTTGCCTGGCAGAATTGCTGGGGTTTTTCTACAAGGTCTATCGGAATCATGATAATGCTGCATAGTGATGACAAAGGTCTTGTGCTGCCTCCGAAAGTTGCCATGAATAAAGTTGTTATTGTTCCAATAATTTTAAGCAAGGATAAGAATAAGGTTCTTTCTAAGGCTAAGATGCTACAAAAATCTCTTTCAAGTTTTGATCCCATACTTGATGACAGAGAAGATAAGAGGCCTGGAGAGAAGTTCAGCTATTATGAGATGACAGGCGTGCCTTTAAGGATAGAAATAGGACCAAAAGAACTTGCTAAAAACCATGTAGTTGTTGTCAGAAGAGACAATTTTGAGAAGAAGAATGTCAAGATCAAAGACCTAAATAAGTTTATAGAAAAATCATTAGTTAAAATGCATAAGGATATGCTTTTGAAAGCTAAAAAGAAGCTTGATGATAACATTGTAACTGTTAGTAATATTAACGAGCTTACTAATGCAATTAATAATAGAAAAGTTGCAAGGGCAAGATTCTGCTGCAATAGTTCGTGCGAGAATTTGCTTAAGGGTAAGATTCAGGGTGTGAGAACAGTTAATATTTCATTTGACCAGCCTAAAGTTTCTGGAAAATGCTTTTTGTGTTCTAAAGATGCTATAAATGAAGTGCTTTTTGGAAAAAATTACTAAAAATATTGTGTAATTTGCTATAGAAAAGCATATAAAACTATTTATTGTATCTATTAATAAGTAGTATATATTAAAATGGCAGAAAGAAACATAGAGATTAGAGTAGGTAAAGAAGTTCTTGGTGAAGTTCCTTTTAGTTCAATAGATAAAGAAATTCTGAAAGAATACCATAAAAGAGGATTAGAATTAGCTGCGATTGTTTCAGATAAACCTCCGAAGGGGGGATATAGATCTACAGAAGGGGGTGGAAGAGAATATACAAGCGTTGTCATTGAAGATTATTTATTAAGATCCAGAAATAAAAGTTATGGGGGATTAGAATGCGATGAACGTCCTGGGGATAATAAAAGAATGTCAATTCCATATGAACACATAACCTGGAAACCAGAGTATGATAAAGGAACTTTGGTTGATCTTTTAATAAAAGAGGATAAACCTACAATAGCGGATATTAAGCAGCATGAAAGAAAGCCAGTTTTAGGTCATATTAGCTCTTTTTTAGCTGCTGTAGTATCAGACTGGAGGGAAATAGAAGATAGATATAATAATTGGAGAGATTCAAATAAAACTACAGAAGTAAGAGATGAAAGTATAAAAGAAACTGTTATAGCGGGTAGTATTGAAACAAGTGATGAAGCACCTACAAGAGAGTATCATGCAATAATTTTGGATGAAGATCCTAGATTTGAACTTGGGCGTCCTACAAAAACTAGAATAAGGCCAAGATTAGGGTATACTGCTACTTTTTTAGCTGCTGCATTATTATTCCTGGGAAAAAATTGTTATGATCATGGAAGAAATTATTACGACAGAGAAATGGAAGCTAGTTATAGACAAGGTTTGAATGATGGTTTTAATAGGGGATTTGATGCAGTAACTGGATCTTTTGACCTTTTGAGCGTATTGGATAATACTTTAAGAGATAGTATGAGACGCGAAAGTCTAGAAGAGAGTAAACAATCTAAAGATACCGAAAAACAAAAAAATGCAACTGTGCAAGAGAGGGTACGTACCTATTTAACGGATCAAGTATGTAATAGAGAATGCGATGATGATAAAAGAAGTTTACATTCAGCTATTGCTAGTCATATAGTAAGAAATATTAGTCGTCTTACACCAGATCATAGTGTTTCTGAAAATCCTTCTATTACTATATCCTATGAGATAGAGAATAATATAGTAAAAATAAAGAACGCGGTATATAAAGGTAAAGGTGAGATTGATCAGAATTATCTAAGTGAGTTATATAGAGAAATAAATAGTATGGCGGTAAATACCCCAAATTGCAATAATGATAAAATATTTGTACTTAATAAAGCTATTATTACTGAGAAATGAAACTGGATTATGAGCATTCGAAATGTTTAAATATGTATTAGTTACTAAACAATAGTTATAAACATTGAGCATTATTAAGAAATGAAAATTAAAAAACGTAATCTTGCCGGAATGGCATTACTTGGTTCATTATTAAGTTCTGTTTCTGAAGCTGATAGAACAGAAGTTCAACTAATCGTGAAATCAGGGGCTATTGCAGACGCTGGAACAACAGATGGAGGAGATGGAGGAATAGATGCTGGCACAAACGAACCAGTAACTGATAAAACAGATGAGAATGCTGGCGCACAGGCTATTGCAGACGCTGGAACAACAGATGGAGGAGATGGAGGAATAGATGCTGGCACAAACGAACCAGTAACTGAGGAAGCAGAAGAAGAGCCATCAACAAGTGATTTGTTGTATTGGTGCACAGGAATTTCATTATCAGGATCATATAATTCACATGAAAATCGTCTCACATCAAATCCAGTTACAAAACAAGGAGGAGGTTCTGAAATAACGGCATACTTCGCATGGAAATATAGATCACATCTTCTCGGCGTTTTAGCTGATGGGGTTTATCAAGGAAATATTATAACAAAGTCTGGCGGTACAAAAGGAAGATCTGATTCTGGATATTTCTCTCCCAAATTTATGTATTTATTTAACTCAGAAGATACACTCGGGTTAAAAGCTAGTATTGGAGCAGATATGTTATGGAGAGAAAATAGAACCAATATTCAAGGTACAGACAGTAGAAGTAATGGAAAAGATAGCTATTACGCATTAACTTCCGGCTTAAAGTTTTCTATGCCTGGATTATCACCAGTTTTTGGATATTATAGATTAGGATTTGAAGTTAATGGAGATTTAAAAATAGGAAAGTTATTAAAAGGAAATGCTGACTACGGCTTACTTGTTAGTGGGAATATTGGCGGAGGACTTTTATTTTTATTGGGAGATGTTGAATTATCTCTGTTAGCACACTACTTAGCAATACCAAATTTGATTCCTACGGGAGAACCTGAAATATCTAGCAACGGCGGAGTAAATCTTGGATCTGATAGAGGAAGGAATTATAACGGAGCAGTTTTAGAAGCAGGTTTAGATTACAAGATAAATGAAGAAACAGTGCTTAGTTTAACAGGGTTAGCACCACTAACTCCAAACGAATTATTACATGCTGGAGGAAGAGTTACATTAAATTTCGGAAACTTCTCATTAAGTGCAAACGGAAGCACAACTAAAACCAAAGAGGGTATAGAAAAAAAATTTATTCTTGGCATTGGTTACAACGGTCCATATACTCCAGAAGTATTAACGCATAATGATAAGCTTCTAGAGTACAGGCCTTAAAATTATTACTTGAAAAGTCTTTTATATTAAATAATACAAATCAATTCTAATGCTTGAGTACATAATTTCAATTCTGGGAATAATAACAGGCTATTTGATTGCTAATTATACAAAAGAAGAACTAAATAAAGGAATGTTATATTTTAAAGTTATAGAAATATTATGCCTGTTATCTATTGTTTACTTATCGTTAAGTAATTTTAATTTGCTGCTGTTTGCTTCAGGTGTTTTTGCAGCTTTGATACTAAAATTTGATTATTTTTATATTGGCTTAAGCTCTCTTAACACTCTTGATGCAGCTTCAAGATTTGTTCACAGCTCACTTATATTTGTGTACGGCCTAGCAAATGGCAGTATTAATTATGGTAATAAGAAGATAATATTAGTTAACGTTGCTTTATTTTTTGTGCCAATGCTTCTTTACTTCCTAGATTTTCACGCATCTTCAATCTCTGCAGGAGCTCTGACTGTGACTGTCCTTATGAAAGGTTACAACCTAATAAATTAGCTTTATAAATTTTCTCTAATTCTATAATAAATTATGCTTTACATGATAGGAATTGGGCTTGGTGATGAGAAAGATATGACTGTCAATGCAATAGAAGCTATAAAGAGTTGCAACTTTGTCTATCTTGAAAACTACACATCAATGATAGGTTTTAATATAAAAGCCTTAGAGGAGTTTCTGCAAAAGGAAGTAAAGCTTGCCAGTAGGGACTTGGTAGAGAATAAAGACGAGATAATCGAGAATGCTCTCAATAGTAACGTGGCTTTACTAATTAAAGGAGATGTATTCAGCGCTACAACACATTCAGATATTTATTTGAGATGTATAAAGAGAAATATTAAGGTAGAAATATTGCATAATGCTTCTATAATTACTTCAGTATCTGACTGTGGTCTTAGCCTTTACAAGTTTGGGAAGACTGCTTCAATACCTTTCGAGAATAAAAATGTAGAATATCCTTATGATTTAATAAAGGAAAACAAGGATGCGCACACTCTGCTGCTTCTCGACCTAAAACCAGAAAACAATATTTACATGACAATAAAAGAGGCTATAGAATATTTATTAAATGTTGAGAACAAAAGAAAAGAGAAAATAATAAGCGAGGACAGGTTTGTTGTTGGTATCGCAGCTATTGGAAGTAAAAATAGAATAATAAAGTACGGCAGGATTGCAGATATAATAGACTATAATTTTAATTCTTATCCTCAGTGCTTGATTGTTCCTGGAAAACTGCATTTCATTGAGGAAGAGATGCTTAATTTGTTTCTAATCAGCAACTATCAGGCTTGATGTCTTTATCACGCCCTTAATTTTCGCTATCTTTTCAAGTGTTGCTTCTTTTAGTCTTATGAGATCATCTGCTTTGACTAATGTTATTATATCATACTCCCCAAATATGATATGAACGCTCTCAACTTCGTCTATGTCATTAAGCTCTTTTGCAACAATGCTAGGTTCTACTCCTTCTATTGCAATTAGCACGTAAGCCTTTACCATTTTTATTTTTTCACTACCTCGTACTTTGTTATGTTTGAGTTCGGTACAAAAATCACTTCGTTTTTTTTAGTTAAAATTTTGGTTTCTATCAAACTAATCTCTTTTACTTTGCCTTCAACGCCGTTAATAATAATAGTATCGCCTGTTTTTATCTTTTGTGTTTTATAGATATATAATCCTGATACAAAGTTTGGTATCCAGTCCTTAAATGCCAGTACTATGAAGACTATTATTATAACAAGTAATACAGCCAGTATAACATCCAGTATTAATGTAGGTATCCCAAATTGATTCAATAGTAATATGAACGTGACGAAATATATAATATACTTCGCTAAAGAGACTATATAATACTCTATTTTTATTTTTATCTTAAGCTGCTTTCTTATTATTTCTCCTATCTCTGCCTCCTTTAGTAATCTCTTAAGTATATTTGTTATTATGCTGGCTATAACCAAACCTAATATCAAGATAAGGAATGCAGAGATTATGTCAATAAATAGGTTAGAGTACTCAACCATTTGTTTTATTGTTCTGAAGTAAATTTAAAAAGGTTTCTTTGTGAGAATTTAAATAAAATATTTGCAAATCATACTAAGAATTGTATCTTCAAACCTTAAGCATTCTCACTCAAGCCTTTTCTCTGTCTTATCTGTTGTACTATTTTAGACTGCAGCTCATAAGGAAGTTTCTCAAAAGCCTGCGCTACAACATAGAATGTTCCTCTGCCTTCTGTGGCGCTTCTCAGGTCAGCACTCAGGCCAATCATTTCTGCAACAGGCAGTTTGGCTTTAATTGAAACATAATTGCCTTCCTGCTGCAGGTCAAGCATCTGGCCTCTCTTGCTTGCAACAAGCTTGGATATTGTTCCCATGTGATCTGAAATGCTTTCCAGAAGGAGTGTTTGTACTGGCTCAAGCATGATTGCACTGCCGTCAGCCATTGCCTCTCTTAAAGCTTCACGGATGGCAGGCATAACTTGGGCAGGACCTCTGTGAATAGAATCCTCATGCAGCTTCATGTCCTTGAGTCTAATCAATAAATTATAGCATGGTTCTCTAGTCTGCGGACCAGCATCTAGTACTTGATCAATGCCGTCCAAGACAAGATCAATAACTTCTCCGATGTGAACAATACCCCTAGTATCATCAACAATTATATTGCCTTTGTAAACTGAAACGACTTTTCTGGCTTCTTTCATGTCCCAACCCAGCGATACAAGCTTGTTCCACAAAGCTTCGTCTCTTTTCTTTATTCTTGTGTCTGAAATCTCACCGTCTTTCAATGCCTTAGCAACATTCTCTGCTATCGGCTCGACAGTCAAGTAAAACTTATTATGTTTGTTGGGAGACTTGCCTTCCACTTCTCTGCTTAGCTTCATAACTGTCTCCCTGTAGACAACAATAGGCTGGGAGGACTTTATCTGCACTCCTTTTTCTGTGATGATCCTGTTTTCAACTATTTCCAGGTGCAATTCCCCCATACCACTCATGAGACACTCCCCAGTCTCGTCATTGATCTTGATCTTTATGGAAGGATCTTCTTTCGCAACTGTCTTTAATACTTCGACGACTTTAGCAAGATCCTGTGCTTTGACTGGCTCTATGGCTTTAGTGACAACTGGTTCGAATATGTGTTTCAGTTCTTCAAATGGATGTTCAGGCTCCAATGTTATTGTCTCGCCGGCTTCTCCGCTAATTCCTGAAATAGCCAGGACATTGCCTGCAACAACTTGTTCCATCTGCTGAGTCTTAATTCCGTTGTACATCAAGACCTGCTGGACTCTCTCGTATTTTTTGGCATTGTTCAGGTAAACCTGCATGCCTGTCCTGAGCGTTCCTGAAAATAATCTACCTGCCGACATTTCCCTGCCGAACTTCGGATCTATCATAACCCTTGTTACGCAGAAAGCAATCTTGCCTTCCTTGTTTCCAGACAACAAGTCTTTTCCAAATTCAGACTCTGGATCTCCATGCCAGATTCTCGGGATTCTATACTTCTGAGCTTCTAGAGGATTAGGGAGGTGCTTGATAACCATGTCTAGAATTACCTCGTGCAGAGGAGCATTTTCCCAAACCCACTTTTTTCTTTCCTCTTCAGACAGGCTTGCATCATATATTTTTAATATGTCTTTGAAGTTTACATTTTTCTTGTGCATGTAAGGCAAAGACAATGCCCAGTTATCCCTAGCAGAACCGAAAGCAACGCTGCCGTCTAAAATATTTACTTTGCATTTCTGCTTGAATTCAGGCTCGGCAATCTGTTCTATGAGTTCGTTGAATTCACTGATTATCTCCAGAAATCTTTTCTGCATTTGCTCAGGTGTGAAGAGCATTTCCTTGATTAGCCTGTCAACTTTGTTAATGAACAAAACTGGCTTGACTCTTTCTCTTAATGCCTGCTTCAAAACAGTTTCTGTCTGCGGCATTATTCCTTCAGAAGCGCATACTAAAACAACTGTGCCGTCTATAGCTCTCATGGCTCTGGTTACATTGCCTCCAAAATCTACATGTCCAGGCGTATCTATGAGGTTGATCAAGTACTCTTTTCCCTGGTATTCATGGACCATTGAGACATTTGCTGCATCTACAGTCATGAGCCTTTCCTGCTCGTCTGCATGCTGCCATGTTGCCATGCCCTTATCCAAATCTCCTGCAGACTTTTCAGACATTAAGCCAGCTGCAGCTAGCAGGTTGTCAGTGAATGCTGTGTTTGAGACGAACATTCCGTTGGCAACAAAATTATGGTTGTCATTGACTGTTATGTCATAAACGAAATCCTCGTAAGAAACTTCCAGACCTGACACCTCAATATATGACAGTTCAAAACTATTGTTCATTATTTTCTCTGCTTGGAGAGTATTACCGCTTGAAACTAAGTTTAATCCAGTATTGTCACAAATATTGCTGGTTAAATGCAAAGAGCTTATTCTCTTCTCCTCTGATCCAAAGCCTATATTGTCAACAAAATTCTTGGCTGAAACGCCGCTTAAATAAAGCGCATTATTGTTTTTAACTGCTGTGCATCCGAATCTTAGTAATGCAAGCTGCAAGTCGTCAATCATCCCGTTGCTGGTAGAATTAATTGATATTGCATCTTTGGATTTGTCGATTATTCCATAAATGTCAAAGTTACCTTTTATGAATTCAGCTAAGTGTATATCATCGCATTTCATCAGGAAATTTGACATTTTTATATTGCCTCTATTTTTAATTTCTGAATAATCAAATAAAGAGTTCAATATCTCAAATAAAGTTTTGTTGTTCTGTAATAGTTTAGAGTCTATGCCTAGGTCCTTGCAGATATAATAAAATCTTTTCTTTAGATCTTTCCTTTCTGCTATAAAATTCTTATTACTACCATCACCAAAAAGCAATCCCGCTAAGTAAAATAAGTCTAATAAATTCGCAGGTAATCTGGCTTTTGAGGTATTGCGCCATACTTGCTTTCCTTCTGTGTATTTAATATATTTTATGCCTGAATAAATTATGTCTGGCTTAATATTAAGGATTTTTGATACATTCACTAAGTCTTTAAGTAAAAATCGATTATTAGATAATTCATGATATAATAATTTTCCTTTAGTTTCTGTACTTATTTCTTTGGCAATTCTGTTAGTCCCATGTTCAACTATTATAGTTTTAATCTTTTCATACAACTCATTTTTTAGGCTTACGTAAAAATTTTTATTAGACAACAAAAATAATATTTCTTCGATTAGATTAATATTTGAGTTAACTTTAATTCTGGCAGGACAAACTACTCTGTCGCCTAGAACTAAATCCTTGGCTTCTAATTTAGTAATTTCTGAATTCCTGTAAACAACATATTTATGCTCCGGAGTTGTTGATATGGAAGCGCCATTTCTTAACCTCAACTTTATTGTAGTTCCTCCTGTAAGCTTCCAAGCCAGAGATATAGGCTTAATCTCGATTGTTTTTTTGTCTTTGTTTACTGAGAATACTTTTAAATTCAGTCTTGAAGCGTCGTAGATTGTGTGCTCGTTTTCTCTGATCTCAAATAAGTTGCCATTCTTCTCACAATAACTAAATAATTCTTCAGCAGACATTATCTCGCCGTTCTCAAGCATTATCCTGGAATCCTTGCTTATGCACTTGCCGTGATGGATGTGGGCGCTGGTGCAGATGTTCCTGATATTTTCAGGCTTATTCATGACGCTGCCAAATCTTTCTGTAACTTCTGACATTCTTAGAAGCTGGCTTTCACATGCTATATAAATATTTCGTTGGGTTAGTAGAAGACAAAAATAAAGCATAATTTTTATATGGGTAGTTTATTAATATTCAATAAACCGCCGCCATTTTTTAACCAATAATTTATGAGTTACTTATGTCGCTAACTAGGTCTCGGCTGAAAAGAAAACATTTAATTATGATAAGAGTCTCAAAATATTAAACATTGGTGGAGGTTCGAGAAGATGAAGGGTGATGAAAGTGTTGAAAGTGTCTTGGAGAATGTAGTTTTTATATTGAACGAGATTAGGAACAGGAAATTCAAGAACCTGAGAAGGCTTAAACTCACACCTGAGCAGGAGAGAGCGCTTGAGAACATTGACAAGGATATTGAAGTTTGTTTGACTAAGCTTGGATTATTGCTTCATCCTGGAGAGCTTTAAGAATTTCTCAGTATAAGCTATAACAGGTTTATAGTTAAAATTATCTGTGTTATTTGTCTATTTTCAATCCAGCTTTTTTATGTTTATCAAATGTTTTTTGTTCTATGTGGCCGTGAACTCCTTGCAAGTCGTCTCTGAATTTATTGGATATAATCTTTTCTTCAATTTTATCAAATCTATTTTTAAAATCATGTCTTAATGATATTTCTTCTTTTATCCAGTCTATGTCTTTAGTATTTGCTGAAAGCATGAATATATCTCTTATATCTGTGTTTCTGCAGCTTATCATTTTCATTACTATTAAAGCATTTAGGTTTATTATTCTTATTTTTAGTTTTTCTATTATTGTTTTTCCTTTTAGGTATTTTACTGTTGAATTGTGAAATATCCATTCAGCGTTAAAAACTGCATTTGTCTGTCTATCTAATACTTCATTAAATAATATATCAATACTTGCTTTGAAGTTTTCTATCACTATTTTTTCATATCTGAAGAATTTTCCATGGTAAGGCAAATCATTATTCTCGTTATTTGCCTCTTTATATCCTAGTTTAGATAATTCTTTAGTTATCTTTCTTAATGATTCGCCGTTTCTAATAACTATGTCACAGTCTACAGAAAATCTTGGAAGTGTATAGGCATTAACTGCATATCCTCCTATGATAACAAATTCAAAATCTTTTATTGCTTTTAAGGTTTCAAATATTTCTTTTTCTCTGAGCTGTAATTGGTTCACATTTATCCCTCATGTAATTATAAGCATATGCGTACATTTCATTATTTCTGGCTATTCTTAAAGTTTCTTGTAAATGTTCAACTTTTAACCCATCTTTTATTTCATAATTTATTTTTGAGGCTGGAATTAAGACTATATATTCTCCTATTGTTGAACCTTCATTAACATAATTTGGAATATTGTGTTTGTTGAAGAAATATTTCCAGTATTTTAAATCTTTTTTTAATATTTTAATAAAGTATGGGGATTTTTCAATTCCTCTTTGAACATAAGAATAATCAGACCAAATTTCTACAGCTGACAAATTAGTAAATGCGTAAGGTTTTTCTGATTCTTTTATTATTTCAGGAACTTTAAATTCTAATAAACCTTTGAAAACATTATCTGGTTCTATGCACTTATAAGTGTCTTTTGAGTCTTTTTTTATCCATCCAGATTTTAATAATAAAGAAAAAATTTTCTTTTTCATGCTGGCGCCAACAATCCAGTCTAATTCTGATTGTTTGAAGCTTTCTATTGAGCCATGCTTGACAAAAAATAAAGCATAAGCTCTCAAACCAAACTGTGGAACTTCAGTTATCATAGTTACCTAATGGGTAACCATATTTATAAAGCTTTCTGTTCAATATAAAAGTGGAAATTTACATATAGTTTAGCTTCTTGGTACTCAAAAAGTAAAAGTGAAGCGTAAAATTTACACCTAAAAAATAGGATTATGCAAAGTTTTCTATACCTGGTTTTATTCCTTACTATATAATAAGTTCGCTAATAATCTTATAAATCCTTTTGTGTTATTACCTTGGCTCTTGAGTCGTTGGAATTTATCTTTGAGTTCATAGCAACTAAAAAATTTACTTTGCTGTCATCTGCGACTTTGGCAAGTTCTCTTGTAACTATACCATCAAAAACTACAGAGTCAACATTGCTGACGCCTTTAAGTGTTGACTCGAGCTCCATTGTAGGAACTTTTCCAAGTATGTTGGAGTCTTTATCAATCAAGTAAGCACCTCTTGTTCCTATTAGAGATTCAAGTATTTCCTTGAAGTTTTGCTTAACCTTTGGCTCTAATTTTAGCTCGGAACTTCTATCTTCGTAGTTTCTCTGAAAGCTGTCCCTATTGTCTCTTAACTGCCCACGCATATTGTCTCTTACTTCTCTCATGTTAGGCTTTCTTGTTGTGTTTGTAGTCATTCCATTTGTCTTCTTAGTGTCAATCTCGAACCTGAATTGTTCTGCAGCAATCCTTGCTCTGAGAGCTATATGGATCTCTTTTTTTGTCAGCTCTTCAACTTCCTTTCCAGCAGGAGCTTTAGTTACGTAATCAACTTCTGTGGAGTCTGCAAGCTCTTTTATTATTATATCCACGCCTCTGTCTCCGTCAACAAATAGTATTACTGTTTTCCTTCTGCACAATTCTTTTATTGAGTCTGGAATGCTTGTGCCGTTTATAGAAACTACATTTTTGAATCCTTGCTTCAGAAGGTTAAGAACATCTGCTCTTCCCTCCACTAAGATTATTTCTTCAGATTCTTCTACAGCTGGTCCTGCAGGAAGCCTGTCTCTTCCCCATTCTCTTATTTCTAGCATTCTGACGCTTTGTGATACTTCTTCTGTTATTTCCTGGGAGTCAGGCAGAACATTAGACTGAAGATTTATTAGAAGTTCTTTTGCTCTTGCTATGACAAATTCTCTTTTAGAAACTCTTACATCTTCTATCTTATCTACTTTTACTTTGGAATTGCATGGTCCTATGCGTTCTATAGTCTCTAAAGAAGCAGCAATTATTGCAACTTCAGCCTTGTCTATAGAGCATGGAATAATTATCTGACCTGAGCTTTTTCCATTATTGTTTTCTATTTTAACTTCTATTCTTCCTACTTTTCCTGATCTTTGAAGTTCTCTCAGCTCAAGTTCCTGGCCTAGGAATCCTTCTGTCTGGCCGAATATTGCCCCTATAACATCAGGCCTGTCAACTATGCCTTCTATGCTTATCTCTGTGTTTATTATGTATTTTGTTGATACAGGGCTTATTTTACCCATTTTGTTTCCCCCCACGAATAATTTTTAAGAACAAGGCTGAATTTAAATGACAATCCTAAAATGCTTCAATTTTGTTTTTGTTGTTCCCTTTTTATATTATGCAAATAAATGACCATTTTATTTCATCATTAAAATATGATTTTTTGATTTTTATCCTTGTCCTTTATTGATTATGAGTTTTTGTTGCCTGACACTAACCCCCAAGACTCATTGCTTGATAGTTGTATCTTAAGCTCTGCTGAGTATTTCTCATGCCAGGCTTTAGTTTATATACTGAGAGATAGTTTATATAACTTTCGGAAAATTGATTCTCTAGAAAATTATATAAATAAAACATTAATATAATAAGATTTATGGAAGGCAAGGTAGTAAGCTTCAGGAGAGGAGTGAGAACACAGCAAAGATACCAGATGATAATTAAAGTCAGTGGATATGACAATAAAGAAAAAGCCAAAGAGCTGATAAACAAGAGTGTTCTGTGGAAGAGTTCATCAGGCAAAGAGATCAAAGGATTAGTAACAAACCTGCACGGCAATACAGGTAAAATTAGAGTTCAATTCGAGAAAGGACTTCCCGGGCAGAGTGTTGGAACTAATGTTATTCTGCAATAAACGATATTTCTGAATATAACAATAGTGTGTGCGGTGATAAGAGTATTATCTTCTGTAATCAAATGAAAATATTCCAGATTTGAATAACTAAATTTAAATATTACAGAGAGTATATTTAGAAGATATGAAAAGAGGTGTAATCTTAATAGTCTCAGTTATTATAATATTAACTGTAAATTTTACAATGGCATTGCAGCATGAATCAACGCAGCCATCAATAGATATCAGTGGTATAAAACCAGCCAATGGAGAATTCTTAAGAAACACGCAAACAGTTTTCTACTTTCCATATAATAACAATATTCAGGGAGGAGAAATAAGCTTTGCATTCTCGAGGTCATATGGAATGAATGGAATAACAAGAACTTCAATGCCGCTGCAATGTTCACCTAGAATATGTAATGCAACAGTAGATGCTGGCAGGACTACAGAAAGAAATAGATATCTTGACTATGAAATAAAAATTATTGGAACTTCAGGTAATAATGCAACATACAAGGGATATAATGTTATAGATTTTGACGTGCCGCAGATAACTCTGACTGGAGACAGCTACGTGAAGAACAATGAGTTAAACTTAACATTCATGGTAAGGGACAAGTCTCTGGAAAACTCATGCGTTGGAGGATGCAAGGGGAAATTAAATCCTAATGTGACGTGCGAATTATATTTTGATAATGACAATACAGTTAGGGCAAGTATTCAGACAACATTAAGAAAAAATTCACTGCAATCTAACACTTCAGGACTGGATGAAGGCTATCATAATTACACAATAAAATGCAGGGATGTTGTCCTAAGAGAGGCAGTTACGCTGCCAACAGCATTTTTGATAGACAAACACCCGCCTGTAATAAGTTCAGAACACCCTGTAAACAACAGCTATATGTATCCAGCTATAATCTTCTACAATGTTAAAGATGATCTAAGTGATATAAGCAGTATACTGTATGACGATGAAGGAAAAAAGGGAACACTTACAACAACAAAAGTGAGCGGTTTATCTTACAGGTATGTAGTTTATGCAGATTCTTTAAACTGGAGTGACGGAAAGCATAATCTAGTTTTATATGTTAATGACAGCTTAAACAATATGGCTTCTTACGAGTTTGTTTATTACGTTGACAGCAAGGCTCCTGATATATTAGTGACGTTGCCTGAAAATAGCTCATTTAACAACGGTAACATGAGCGTAGATTTTCATGCTGTAGAAGAATTGTCTCCTGCAGTGGACTGTTACATGTTTGTTGACAGGCAGGTATCTTCATATGCTAATCTTAAAGGCAACCAGACTTATTCTGATAAGATTATTGTAGGTGAAGGGAGTCATGAATTCAGTGTGCAGTGCTATGACTATGCATCAAATGTCGGGGCAAGTGAAATAATTCATGTAATAACAGACAGAAAAGAGCCTTCTGTTAGCTTGGAGCTTCCAGAGAATAACACTATAACAAGCTTTTATGAAAATAGGTTCAGATTTAGTGTAGAAGAAAATAACATAGCATCATGCTCTTTAATAGTTAGTGATGGTAATGGAAGCGAATTTAGCGATAATTTAGCCGTAATTAATAGCAGCAGTGAAAAAGAAATAAATCACAGTTTTATAAATGATGGAATTTATTATTGGGGTGTGGAGTGCGAGGATAAGGCAACTAACAAGAATGATTACAGATCAAGCATAAGAAAGATAATTATAGACACTACAGAGCCTGCAATAATTAGCACAGGTCCTTCAACAGGAACGCAGCTAAATTCTGGAACTACAGAAGCCGTAATAGGTGTTTCAACAACTGAAGTTTCTCTGTGCAAGTATTTTACAATCTTTAGAGATTGGAGCAACATGACTTTATTCAATACTACAAATATGATAAACCACACAGCAAGATTGGCAGATTTAAGTGATGGCATGAGTTATTTGTATATGATAAAGTGCCAGGATGTTGTAGGAAACTTAATGAAAGATTATTACAACTTGAGTTTTAGCGTAAATTCTGCACAATCTCAGGAAACAGGCAGTAGCAGTAAAGAGAGAGAAGAAAGTAAAGTTATACAGCAGCAGTCGCAGCAAGCAACACCACTTGAAGAACAATCAGTAACATCAGAACAATTGAGGCCTAAAGAGAAAGAAAACGAAGAAGAAAAAATTAATGAACAGAAATTGGTAGAACAGGAACAGACTCTGCAGCTTCCTCTGGCAGAAGAGAAAGAGAGCAGTAGAATAGCAGTGCTGACAGGGAACATAGTAGATGCTGTAAAAAAGCAGGAAGTTCTAAATTTATTTTATTTAATTGCTGGCTTAAGTGTTGGTGTGGCTGGTTATTTATTAATCAAAAAAATCAACATCTGAATGAACTTATTGAATGTGCCTAATAATTCTCATAAATTAGTTCATATCACAAAATTAGACTGCTATAAATCAAGTTTATATCCTAAGGAGTAAGGTCATTACTAAGTCTATTATATAATGCATCAGAGAATATT
>CAYJAX010000004.1:0-22010 GCA_964368545.1 Candidatus Woesearchaeota archaeon
GGCAGATAACTACTTCTCTGTTCTTGATAAGCTTGAAGGAAGTCTAGATGTTCTTGAGAACAAAGCTCTAAGGAATCCTGATCCTATAGTTCTGGAAAGTTTATTTAAGACTAAAAGGAAAATACTCAAACTCAGAAAAGTTTTATATCCGCAGAGAGAGGCAATTAACAAGTTGTACCTGAGTTCTTATAAAAACTTGTCAAAAGAATCTGTTGTTTACTTCAGGGACTTGCATGAAGACTTCTTAGTAATAATAGACCTTATCGAAGATTTCAGGGAGACTATATCCAGCATATTGGAAGTTCACTTGTCTGTAACTTCTAACAAGCTTAATGAAACTATGAAGATTCTTACTGTTTTCTCGACAGTTCTCATGCCATTGACTCTTATAGCATCTATTTATGGTATGAATTTTGATTTCATGCCTGAATTGAGGTGGCAGTATGGCTACTTTTATGTTCTTGGTTTCATGGTACTAATTCTTGTTGCGACTCTGCTGTTTCTTAAAAGAAAGAAATGGCTGTAAAGAATAGTTTTAAAAATAAATAATGATTTTATGATTATCATGCAGGATGATGTAGTTATAGGTTTGGAGATTCATGTTTCGTTAGATACAAAGAGCAAGTTGTTCTGTTCTTGTCCTGCATCAGGCAGCGATGTTCCAAACTCAAGGACTTGCGATGTTTGCGTTGGATTTCCAGGCTCAAAGCCAGTTGTTAATAAGAAGGCGGTAGAGCATGCTCTAAAACTTTGCTTGGCTTTAAATTGTAATATTTCACCAGAGCTTATTTTTTCTAGAAAGGTATATTTTTATCCTGACATGGGAAAGAATTATCAGATAACACAGTACGAGCTTCCTTTAGGAACAAATGGGAAACTAAAAATTTCTAATAAGGAAATAAATATAACAAGAGTTCATATTGAAGAAGATCCAGGTTCTTTGGTTCATCAGGTCTCTACAGTTTTAGTGGACTATAATCGTTCAGGAACTCCTTTATGCGAGATTGTCACAGAGCCTGAGATGTCCTCTCCAGAGGAAGCAAGAGATTTTCTTAAAAGATTACTTACTATTCTAAATTATCTGCATATTTTTGACAGCAAGAATGGGATTATAAAGGCAGATGCCAATATTAGTATAAAGGGTTATGAAAGGGTTGAGATTAAAAATATTAATGGCTTTAAAGATATCCAAAAAGCTCTGAAGTATGAGATAGAAAGGCATAGAAAAATTATAAAAGAAGGAAATGGTTTAAAGCATAGGGAGACTAGAGGGTGGGATTCTGCCAAAGGTATTACTGTATTTCAGAGAGCCAAAGAACAAGAAGCTGATTATGGTTACATTATAGATCCAGACTTGGTTCCTATAGAGATCTCAGAATTGTTGATTAAAGAAACTAGAAATTCTCTTCCAGAACTTCCTGAAAAAAAATCTTTGAGATATACTAATGATCTGAAATTGAAGAAAGATGATGCAGAGGTTATTGCTAATGATTACGAGCTTGCTTACTTGTTTGAGTCTGCTGTTTCACACAAAATTAGTCCATTGTTTTCTGCTGAGTGGATTAGGAGGGAGGTTACAAGGGTTCTGAATTATAGTAAGAAGGAACTTGATGAGACTTTTATGCCTAAAAATTTGGTTTCTGTTATGGGATTGATTGCAGATAATAAGATTACAAGGCAGACTGGTCAGAGGCTGATGGAACGGTTGGTAGATAAAGATCTAGATGTAACAAAATATGTTAAAAAAGAGAATTTAGAAATTGTATCAAGTGCTAAGGAACTGGAAGAAATATGCAAGAAAGTTGTTGGAGATAATGATAAAGCTGTTCAGGAATATTTGGATGGTAATGAAAAGTCTTTTAATTTCTTGGTTGGAAACGTCATGAAGCTGACTCGAGGTAAAGGAAATCCAAAAGTTATAAACGAGATTCTTCGGAAGTTGGTTAAGAACTAAAATAAGGTTAAATCATAATTTTTTCTAATTAATATTTTAGGCCCACAATGTTAGGATTATGCTCATAACTGCAAGCGATAGTAAGTTGTGTCCATTATTTAATATGTATAATTTAAGACTTTTTCCTTCCCACAAAACGCTTCCCAGTGTTACTGTCGCAATGAATCCGAGCCATAACCACAAAGCTAGTGTGATTCCTCCCAGAATATCGGTTGCTTCTACATATCTCACAAAGTGCGATAGTACGTAGCTCATTACCAGGCTAGATACGAATGTAATTGCATAATTTTTAGCCATTCCTTTTTGTTTTGCTTTTTCAATATCCTCTTTTTTTATTCCTGAAAGGTTCATCCATAAGTTTCCAAATAGTAGCGGAGAATACCATGCTGCACCTATGATCATGCTTGCTATTGCAGCCAATAATACTGCAAGATAGTTTATTGTTACTTCAGCAGCCATATGTTTTTAATAAGATATTATGATTTAAAGCTTTCTTTTTTATGCCCTGTTGTATGATTAAGAAATTAAAAGAAAAATATGGTGCCAGCAATTTTAGAGAGACAAGCAACCAAAATATAGAGGTGGTAAAACTTTTTAGAAAGTAATATAAACATAAGTTAAGCAACGAATTGCAATGACCATAAACGACATAAATTGGAAGAAAAGAGAAATAATAAATTCTCACAAAAAAAATGTTGAATTCAGAAAGAAATGGATTAAAAAAAATAAGTATTACTACAAGCAGATCTCTAAAATACTGCAGTTTATAGTAGAGCCAAACAGAAGAGTGCTGCTATTAAAAAGCGACTTGGGAGACTTTCTGAAGGATGTAAAGCCAGTTTATGGCTTGGGAATGGATTACACAGAAGAGCTTTCAAGGCTAGCGAAACAAAAATTTCCAAAATTAGATTTCAGGCAAGCAAATTTTGAAGACTTAAAAGACATAAAAGAGAGATTTGACTACATATTAATTGTTAATTTATTGGATGACATATTTGACGTTCAGAACTTATTCAAGCAAGTGCATGAAATAGCAGACGACAGGACAAGAATAGTTATACTAAATCACAGCTCATTATGGCATCCAGTATTAAGAATTGCAGAAAGATTAAGACTAAAAATGAAACAGCCTCACTTGAACTGGCTATCTTTAGATGACATAGAAAACTTGTTATACCTATCAGACTTTGAGGCTGTAAAAGAAGAAAGGCATATATTAATTCCAAAATACATTCCGTTAATAAGCAGTTTCTCCAATAAATTCCTTGCTAAAATTCCTTTGATAAGAAAGCTGTGCTTTATACAATCAGTAGTTGCAAGAAAAGTGCAGCAGAAGAAAAATCCAAAAGACTATAGTTGCAGCATAATAATTCCGTGCAAGAACGAAAAAGGAAACATTGAGGGTGCAGTAAAAAGAATACCTCAAATGGGAAAATGGACAGAAATAATATTTGGGGACGACAAGTCAACAGACGGCACTCCTGATGAAGTTAAATCAATGATTAAAAAATATCCTGAAAAGAAAATAAAGTTAGTTAATTCTCCAGGAATATGCAAGTCAAAAAATGTATTTACATGCTATGAAAATGCAGCAGGGGATATATTAATGATATTGGATGCAGATTTAACTGTTGTTCCGGAAGAACTTCCAAAATTTTTTAATGCAATAATAGAAGGGAAAGGAGACTTCATAAATGGCTCAAGGATGGTCTATCCGATGGAAGATGAAGCAATGAGGGCAATGAACATAATGGGCAATAAGGTGTTCAGCATGATATTTTCATACTTGCTGGGAACTAAAGTAAAAGACACTTTATGCGGGACAAAAGTATTTTTTAGAGAAGATTACTTAAGAATGAAGAAATTTTTTTATACATGGGGAACTGAAGACCGGTGGGGGGATTACGAATTATTATTTTCAGCTTCAAAAATAAACATGAAAATAGTAGACATGCCAGTACATTATGTTGAAAGAACATACGGAGAAACAAAAATGAACAAAAGAATAAAGAACGGATTCTTCATGCTGAAGATGTGTTTTACAGGATCGAGAAAGCTGAAGTTTATATAATTACAAAGAATAGTTCTGCTAATTCAATACTTCATGAATTAAAGTCTTCAGTTTTTATCTTCATTAATTTTCCAAAATTTTTTATAATAAAGGCAATATTATTCCAAGTACAAACAAGGCTCCAAGAATTACTTTCAAGAATTTGTTGTCAGGTATGCTGTATTCTGGTTCTCTGTTGCCTAATTCTTTGGCTTTGCTGTGCATTAATAATATAAGTAACAATATTAGTCCTCCTGCAACACTTCCTGTGAATTCTATGACTTTTATAAAACTCCTGAAGTCTAATAAATACAATGCTATTGGTACAGATATAGTTATTAGCCAAGCGCTGGTTTTGCCGAATAAATAATCATAAATCAAACTTTCTTTTAGTGCATATCCAAGTCCTATAAATGCTGTTGATAAGGCAAACAGTGCAAACAAGTTGGCGATTATGCCCGTAATTCCGCTTAATTCTGTTGTTGTAAGCTCTGCCTTTCCATCGCTCACAGCTATCATTCCGAGAGTGAAAATTAAGTAAACGATTACTGTAGAAATCATTGCGTAGATTATTGCCTTGTTTAGTATTTTTTTGTTTCTTAATCCCTCTCCCATTTGTGGTATTGCAGATACAGCCAGGAGAGAAAACATGACTGCTCCGTATGGAAGATAAATCTTCTCAATATCAAATTCTAATAAGCTGTTTATTTCAAGTTTAGTTATAAGTATTATGCCTATTACTGCAACAAATAATATTTTCAGCATTGATAATGCACTTTCTGTTTTCTGAAAAATCTTTCTTCCATAAAATATAGTTAAGCTCATTGCTGTAAAAAATATTATGGAGTAATAATTTACATTCCAGTTATATATAGAGTTCAGTGCCTGTCCTGCTCCTATTGTGTAAGCCAGTAATGCTCCATATATTCCTGCTGTGCTGAATATGAACATAAGTTGTTTTCCTTTTTTTCCGAGATATTTTTCAGCCAGGCCTGCTAGTTGGTGTCTTCCTTTTGTTCTCAGTACAATCTCTCCTAGAAATAAATACAAAATAAGCATTACCAGGCTGATTATTAGTAGGATTATTAGTGCTGTAAAAAATCCTGACTTCAAGAAAACATATGGCAGTGCTAGCACTCCTGCTCCAACGCTTATGCTCATAAAGGCAAACACTGCATTCAAAAGTTCTTTTTTCATAATAACAAGTCTCATCTAGCTTTCTATTTTTATTAGTGCTTTTATTTCTTCTTCAGATATTGAACATCCTCTCAGCTTCAAGCCCCATAATAATGCGTCAACTAGTTCTCTTCTTGAGATGTTGTCAACTAAGTATTTGTCCAGAAGGCCCAGTTCATATGCAACTAAGATTAATTCTGTGCTTCTTATTATCTTGATTCCTTTCACGAATTTATTGAACTCAAGAAGAAATTCCTTGTTCATTGTTACTCTCATGTGCAGTTTATTTTCCTGTATATTTCTAAGCCTTTCAGGGTCTTCAATAAGCAGCCTCATTGTTCTCTCGTCCACTGCATATGCGTCAGCATTCAGGCTCACTGCCAGGACTAATGCTTCAACTTCTGCTCTGCTGACTAGCTGTATGCTCTTTCCTTTAACCATGTATATGCTGTTTATTTTGTTTAGCATATTTTCTGCATTAATTTCTGTGTTGTATTTTTTTATCAGCCCTGTTTTTATTGCTCTTCTTACAATCATTGCTTCCAGCTTGAACATTTTTCCTTCAAGTGGCTTGTCAACTAGTTCATACTCTACTGCTTTTGGTATGTAATATTCTCCTCCGAATCTTTCTTTTAGAGACTTCAGCAATCCCAATAAATTGTTCGTTACAATTGTTATTATCGTGCTAGTGTCAAACACAATTGTTTTCATTTGAATAGTTTCCTCGCCATTTCAAGTCTTTTTTCTGCGTTTAGTGTTACGCTTTCTTTCACGTCTGCTATGTATGTTTTTCCAACGTAGTCCATAAGCTCAAATCTTGTTATGTCAAGCATGTCTGCTGTCCTGCCGAGAGAGACTCCATGCTCGTACAGTCTTGATGCTTTGTTTATTTTTGCTTTTCTCAGAACGTCTTGTATGTAATTTCTTAGCTTTTTTTCTACGTTTTTCAAGTGCTTCATGTATTTTTTTATTGCTAGGTCAAAGCCTTCTACGTCATTGCTTTCAAGTTTTTGTTTTGCAGTTTCCAGAACTTTCTGGCATTCTAAACAGAAGATTCTCCAGCCTTTGAACTTTTCATAGTGGCTTTCTCTTTCGTAAATTTTGCTTAGTGTGTATATTAATACTGCTACAGCTATTGAATGTTGGTCTTGCACTGTGCTTGCATCATGTATTGTTTCATTGCTTAAATTTTTAAGGGATTTCACATCATCATTTTTTACTGCTTTTATTGCCTCTCCGATAATTCTTGTGATGTTTATTCTCTGTTCCTCTTCCAAAATGTTCTCGCCTCTTTCGTTAATTATTAGTCTTAACTAGTATTAATTAATTTCGGAAGGTATACGAGCAAGCAGAAGCATAATTCAATTTGTTAAATATTATTCTTTCAGCTTCTGAAGTTACATTATCCACAATCATATGCTGTCTTTTGAGGCTATTGCTGCTTTTCTTACTGCATTTAGGATTTTGTTTCTGTCAAAGTCTACCATTCTTCCATCTCTTTTTTTGATCTTAGAAATCTTGTTTATGTACATTTTTTCCCCCCCTTTTTATTTATTATACTGAGATAATAATAAACTTAAATAGATTTCCAATATTAATGCGTAGCTCTTCTATTATAAAGTTCATTAATAATATTTCCAATGCATTCATGTAATTCTCCCCTGCTAACCGGCAACAATTCTATTGGAGGTTCATGCCTTGAAAATGCTGGGTTCAATACATATTCGACCATTGCAACTAAATTAGAGAAACTATTATCATTGCTTCTTTCTAAATCCGCACCACCGATATGTCCCCAAAGATTATGCTCGTAATGTCTTGCACTAGAACAATAATAGTCGACAGCCAATATCAAAAAATCTGCACATAAATTTTTATCTTCAGAACCAACTTTAGATATATTCCCAATTAAGGTTTTGTAATCCATGATCCTAAGATTGAGTATTAGGAAAAGGTTTATAAAACGTGCTTTTCTCGAGAGAAAACTTAATTCTTGTTTATTATTGCTCTTCTATATAATGCATCTACTAAATATGCTGCCCAATCACCCACAATTTCTCTATTATCATGAATTAATGTCAGAGGATCTAGAGTATATAATCCTCCAATAGGCACAGTCCCTTTTTCATACTTTTTGAATAAATACCTATTGACTATTTTTAGTTGAGACATCATTGCATTATGTTTAATTTTTCTTAGGTTTCCGAGTCTAATAAATTCTTCTAAAACTTCTTCATCATTTTGTTTTCTAAACTTCTGCATCTCCATTAATCTCTCAAAATTTAGTCTCAGTTCAACATAGTCTATACACAATTTTACTAAATCTTTGACTAAATTCAATCCTCTAATGTCTTCGTTTTCTTTCAATAATTTTATTATCTGTTCATATCTTTCAAATGCCTTTTTTGATTCCGCATTCTCCCTCATTATAACATCAAATATTTTATAATCTAACAGGTTTATAAAATTAACACTATTTCAAACAAAGTTTTAATTATATACATTTTGTAATTTTATTTTATCCTTGTTTAGTCTTATAATCCAAAATATGAATTCTGAAATGTTTCTTAACAACCAAACATATTATAAATACAGATAATATTTATGAAAAATGCAAGATATATTGTTTCCTTATGACAGCTTAAGAATGTTCCAAAGTGAGCTTATTGATTCTGTCTCTAACGCCCTGAAAGATAAAAAAAATGTTATAATTCATGCTCCTACAGGCTTGGGCAAAACTGTAGGTGTTCTCACTCCGGCTTTGGATTTCGCTGTCAAGAATGATTTGACTGTTATTTTTGCAACTCCAAGGCATACGCAGCACAGGATAGCTATAGAGACTTTAAGGGAGATAAAGAAAAAGAATAATATTGAATTGAAAGTTGTAGACTTGATCGGAAAGAGGCATATGTGCGCCCAGCCTTCAGCTGAAGAGATGTCAAACTCTGAATTTTATGATTTCTGTCATGATGTTGTAAAAAACAAGACTTGTAATTTTTTTAATAATATAAAGAACAGGGATAATCTGTCTTTAGAGTCGGAATCAGTTATAAAAAATGTTTCAGATAATATAATGCATGTTGAAGAGCTTAAGGATGTTTCAAAGTCCAGTAGCTTGTGCCCATTTGAGATAGCGTGCATTACAGGAAAGAAAGCGAGGGTTATAGTTGCTGATTATCATCATGTGCTGAGTGGTTCTATAAGGGATAACTTGATGGAAAAACTTAACAAGGAATTAAGCGAGTGCATTATTATTCTTGATGAGGCCCATAACCTTCCGCAGAAATGTCGTGATCTGTCATCTTCTCAGCTTTCTACATCAACTCTAGAGTTTGCGGCTAAAGAGTGTATTGATTTCAATTTCATTGATGCTGCTGGCATATTAAACGAAATAAGAGTTAAGATAGAAGAGCTTGCAGAGCATAAGATAAAGGAAGACAATGAAGTTTTAATATCTAAAGATGAGTTAAACAAGTTAATAGATAATATAGTAAAGGCGGATCAGCTTGTTGGTGACTTATTTTTTATTTCAGAAGAGGCTATTAAGGTTAAGAAGAGGAGTTCGTGTTCTACTGTTGCTCACTTCATAGAAAACTGGCAGGGTCAAGATAATGGTTTCACTAGATTCATGAATAAATCTTTTAATATTAAAAATAAGCTTATAGTAACTTTGAACTACAGGTGCCTTGATCCATCGCTGATACTCTCCCCCATTTCAAGAGATTGTTACTCAATGATATGCATGTCTGGAACTTTAACACCTTTGGAGATGTATAAGGATTTGTTTAACATTAATGCAATTGGTTATGAGTTTAAGAATCCGTTTCCAAAAACTAACAGGGTAGATATCATAGTGCCTGACACCACAACAAAGTTTACTGCAAGAAACGATGAAATGTTTGAGAAGATTGCGGCTTATTGCGCTTCTATTGTTAATTCTGTTCCTGGAAACTCTATTGTTTTCTTTCCAAGTTACGGATTAAGGGACAAAATCAATTCTTATTTTGGGAATAAATGCGAGAGGACTGTGTTGTTTGAGTCTCCTAACTTGAGCAAGCAGGAGAAAGCAGAGCTTATTGATAATTTTAAAGGGTATAAAAGGCATGGTGCTGTTCTGCTAGCTGTTTCTTCAGGAAGCTTTGGGGAAGGTATTGATCTGCAGGATAATCTGTTGAAGTGTGTTATTGTTGTTGGCATACCATTAGATAGGCCCGACCTTGAAACTAGGGAGTTAATAAGCTATTATGATCAGAAGTTCAGCAGAGGCTGGGATTACGGTTATACAATGCCTGCTATTATCAAGTGTCTGCAGAATGCAGGTAGGTGTATAAGGTCTGAGAGTGACAAGGGAGTTATTATATTTCTTGACATGAGATATATTTGGGAGAGCTATTTTAAGTGTTTTCCTAAAGATTCTAATCTAAGGGTAAGTAAGGATCCTGTAAGCTTAATTAAGGAATTCTTTGACAACAATAAAAGCCTGCTTGCAAACAAGCCTTAAATTATTTGACGAATGAATGTTAATTTGTGGGGTATAAACAGGATTAATTAGTAACCAATAATAAACCTTTTAAATTAGTATTAAGTTATTTATCTCAATGTTTAAAGAAAAAGCTGAATTGTTTTGGAATAAAAATTACAAGTTATTAATGTACATCCCAATAGTCATGCTGATTCTATCAATAATATTAATAGGATTTAAGTTTGTAAATACTGGTGATTTTTTCAATAAGGATATTTCATTAAAGGGGGGAGTTTCAGCAACAATATATACAGACAGGCAGATTGACGAGAATGTTATCATCAGCAGTTTGTCAGTGGATTCTAGTGTCAGGAAGTTGAATGATATACGGACTGGTAGCCAAGCAGGCGTTATTGTGGAAGTTTCAGATATTTCTGGCGATGAGTTAAAGTCAAGGCTCGAGAATATATTGAATATGGAGTTAAATTCTGAAAATTTTAGTATTGAAGAGACAAGCCCAAAGCTAAGCCAGTCTTTCTTCAGGCAGTTGATTCTGTCTTTGCTTTTTGCTTTCATATTTATGGGAATATCAGTATTCATAACGTTCAGGACTTTCGCTCCAAGCATTGCTGTAATATTCGCAGCATTCACAGATATAGTAGTTACTCTGGCCATAATAAATTTATTAGGCATTAATATTTCAACAGCCGGTATAGTTGCCTTCATGCTTATTATTGGTTATAGTATTGATACAGATATTCTGCTGACTACATGGTCTGTTAAGAGAAGGGAAGACAAGCTTTTCAATAGGATGTGGCACTCTATGCAGACTGGTCTTACAATGACTTCTGCAGCTCTTATTGTTATGCTGATAGGGCTTGTAGTTAGTAATAGCATGGTAATCAAGGAGATGTTTACAATAATATTGATTGCGCTGATTGTTGATGTTCTGAGTACTTATTTCACAAATGCAGGAATACTTTGGATTTACTGCAAGAGGAAGAATATAACATGATCACGCTAAAGATTTTCAAGGAGGTTAGAATAATAATACTGCTGGCTTTTTTAGCTGCTTCTATATTTGCTATAGACTACCAGTTCGGCGAGAAAGGCATTGTTATTAGTTCTGTTGAACAGAATAGTTCTGCTGCATCTGCAGGTATTTTTCCTCCATCTCAGGATACAAGTCCAACTTCAAAGGAAAGAGTTATAGCAGTTAACAGTAATTCTGTGAGTGATATTAAAGGATTTTATGATCTTGTTAGTTCAGTTCCTGTAGGTTCTACTCTTAGGTTAACTACTGAAAAGCAGACTTATACATTGTTAAAGAATTCTGATGATGTAGGAATAACTGTCTCTAAGGCTGCTTCTTCCAACTTGAGAAAGGGGCTTGAGCTGCAGGGAGGGACAAGGGTTCTTCTTAGTCCCGCGGATAAGCTGTCAGATCAGCAGACAAAGGATGTTATATCTGTAATGGAGAGGCGTCTGAACGTTTATGGTTTGTCTGACTTAACAATCAAGTCAGCTTCAGATCTGTCAGGCAATAAGTTCATTGTTGTCGAGATAGCTGGTGCTACAAAGGAGGAAGTGAAGAATCTTGTTGCTTCTCAGGGAAAATTTGAAGCTAAAATAGGAGACAGGACAGTGTTTGAGGGTGGAAGTGGAGATATAACTTTTGTATGCAGGACTGATGGTACTTGTTCTAGGATTTTGAGTCCTTGTTCAAGGTCTAATGAGGGTTTTGCTTGCAGGTTTGAGTTTGAGATATCTTTAAGTGAGGATGCTGCTTTGAGGCATGCTGATATAACAAAAGATCTTGCTGTTAATTCTACTGCTTCAGGACAGAAGATTCTGGAGAAAACAATTGATTTTTATCTTGACGACAGGCTTGTTGATAGTCTGCAGATAGATTCTAGCTTGAAAGGGAACAAGGCAAATAGGATTCTGATTTCTGGTCCTGGTTTTGGTGTTAATCAGAAAGATGGCATACAGGATGCTGTTGTTAATAGGGATAAGCTGCAGACAGTTCTTATAACAGGTTCCCTGCCTACTAAGCTTAATATTGAGAAGATCGATACTATTTCTCCTTCTCTGGGCGAGGCTTTCTTGAATAATGCTTTGCTTGTTGGTGTCTTAGCTGTTATTGGCGTGATGATTGTTATTTACTTAAGGTACAGGATGCTAAAGATAGTTATTCCGATTATGATTACTGTATTCAGCGAGATAATTCTGATTCTTGGTTTTGCTGCTCTGTTCAAGAATAATATAGACATTGCTGCAATTGCAGGCATTTTGGCTTCTGTAGGTACTGGCGTTAATGACCAGATTGTTATTACTGATGATGTTCTGCATGGCAGTGGGGGAAGCATAAAGAGTAATATTAAGAAGGCGTTCTTTATTGTTATTGCTGCATACTTTACTGCTGTTGTTGCAATGCTTCCTCTTCTTAAAGCTGGGGCTGGCTTGCTTACAGGTTTTGCTATAGTTACTATTGTTGGAGTTACTGCCGGCGTTCTAATAACAAGGCCAGCATTCGGTGTAATGATAAGATATATGCTTGAGGAATAGGATTTTTGAGAATTTTCAGCAGGTATTTTTTCATTAGAACATCAGACTTTAACTTCCAAAAACTTTTTAAGCAAGCATTATACTGTAAATATATGGGTGATGAAAATTATGGGATTTGAGACTAATATTACTGTTATTTTGTACATAATTTTAGGCGCAGTTTTGGGCATAGTATGGAGTCTAAGAAAAATTTATTCTTTAGAGAGAAATATAGCATCGTTGGATGTTAAGATTGAGAAGTTTCTAGAGAAAGGCGTTAAGAAGAGATAATTTTAATAATTTTCATAAAGAAATCTGGAATTATTTGTAGACTTTTAGTTGCGATAGCTTATTCTTAAAAAATGAAATGTTTCCAGGAGTATTGAATGATTTATATAAAAAAATTTATGTCTTGAGATAACTGAACTTAATAAAATTTTAAAAGTAATATTTAAATACTTGTATTACTTTCCTACATATATGGCAGAAGTAATAACAATGGGAGAAAAGGGGCAAATAGTAATCCCAAAGCAATTAAGGGACGAGTTTCATATAGGTAAAGGTGCAAAATTACTAATCACTGAAGAAAAAGATAAAATTCTAATAAAGCCGGTAAGACTAGAAGAAGATCACATTCTGATGTTGTTAAGTGAGATTTCCCTGAAAAAAGTTTGGAACAACGAGTATGACAAAAGGTGGGATGATGTACTCTAAAGGGGATATTGTTGTTATAAATTTTCCATTTTCAGACTTGACAAATGCAAAGAAGAGACCAATGGTCGTACTGGCAGAAAAAGGGCAGGACATTATTGGATGTGCCATCACAAGCAATCCTGAAAGTGAAGGAATTTCTTTAGATAATTTCGAAGAAGGAAGCTTGCCGTTGAAAAGCAAAATAAAGTATTGGCACATACACACATTCTTGAAGAGTCTGGTAGAAAGGAAAATTGCAAAAATTTCTAGGACTGCGCATAAAGAATTAATTAATAAAATAAATGATTTAATAAGATAACAAATAATATAAATCAATAGAAAAATTATTAAGCATTGCTGATTTTTTAAATAAATATTTGAGATTAAAATGGTCTTAACTAAAGAAAAAGATTTCATAGAGATTGATTATACTGGCAGGATTAAGTCAACAAACCAGATATTTGATGTGACTAGTGCTGAATTAGCTAAGAGTGAAGGATTGTATAAGGAGGATCATCATTTCGGCTCAAGAATAATATGCCTGGGATTAAGCAATATATTGCCCGCTTTGGACAAATTCTTGTTGAATAAAGAGACAGGAAAAAGTTATAGTATTGAATTGAAGCCTGAAGAAGCATTTGGAATAAAAAATTTTAAGCTAGTGAAGGTTGTTCCTTTAAGTTCTCTAAGGGAAAACAACATTAATCCTTTTCCAGGGCTTAGACTGAATGCTTCTGGTGGTTTAGGTGTGGTAAAAAGTGTTTCTGGCGGGAGAGTTGTTATAGACTTCAATCATCCTCTGGCATCCAAGGATATAATTTATGAGATTAGTATTAAAAAAATTGTTACTGATGAAAAACTTAAAGTTTCATCTCTGGTCCAGAACATTTTAGGATTGCACGATCACGATTTCGAGATAAAGATTGAGAATACTAATTTAGAAATAAAAGTTAATTCTGAAATTCCTGTTGAGTCTAAAAAAAGTTTCATTGAGAAAGTGAAGGATTTAATTCCTACTCTTCAGATATCATTTACATAAAAAAATCATTGGAGTATAATTAAATTTAAATAATAGAGAATAGCTTTTCTTCTCTGCAATGGATGGAATATTAAGGCAGGTAAGCGATAGGATGGCAGCTTATGGCTTCAAGCAGGCTCCTAGGAAGGTCACAGATATTGATGAAGAGCTTGAAGAGCTTGTTGTAAAGCAGAAGGCAAAGATTAAGGTTATCGGGGTTGGCGGCGGAGGCAATAATACTATAAATAGGATGTCTGAAGTAGGAATTGCAGGCACAGAGACTATAGCAATTAATACTGATGCTCAGGATTTGTTGTACACTAATGCAAATGTCAAGATTCTTATAGGCAAGGAGTTGACTAGCGGTCTTGGTGCTGGTTCTATACCAAAGGTTGGCGAGGATGCAGCTAAAGAAAGCGAGAAGGATATCAAGGAAAAAGTTCACAATTCTGATATTGTTTTCATAACTTGCGGTCTCGGCGGGGGTACAGGTAGTGGTGCTGCTCCGGTTGTTGCGGAAATAGCTAAAAAGTTAGGTATTCTTACAGTTTCAATAGTTACTCTTCCTTTTGCCATGGAAGGTCAGAGGAGGTATGCTAATGCTATTTCAGGTCTTGAGAAGCTGGAAGAAACTGTTGACACTCTGATTGTTATACCTAATGACAAGCTTGTTGAATTGTGTCCAGGACTTCCTCTTCATACAGCTTTTAAGGTTGCTGATGAAATTCTTACAAATGCTGTAAAGGGAATTGCAGAGCTTGTTACAAAGCCTGGGCTTGTTAACCTGGATTTTGCAGACATAAAGACTGTTATGGGCAAGGGTGGTGTTGCCATGATTGGTGTCGGCGAGGCAGATTCCGAGAACAGGGCTGTTGAGTCTGTTGAAAAGGCAATACAGAATCCTTTGCTTGACGTTGATATTACTGGTGCTAACGGCGCTTTGATTAATATTCTTGGAGGTCCTAACATGACTTTGGATGAGGCTAGGACTATAGTCGAGACTGTAACAGAAAGGCTTGATGAGGATGCGAGGGTTATTTGGGGTGCACAGATTTCAGAAGACTTGGAAAACACAATAAGGACTCTGTTGATAGTTACTGGTGTAAATTCTCCTCAGATTTTTGGTTCAAGAAAAGGAACTGCTGCTGCAGAAAAGAAAAAGAGAGTAGTAGAATCTGATTTAGGTATCGATTTTATAGAATAAGATTATACAGTTAAGCTTAGAGATTATTTTTATTGAAATATGCAGAAATTAATGGAATAGAAAGCAGCTCAATCAGTATAATAATATTAAATTTTTCTAAAAGAAGATTCTGCAAACGTTGCTACAATGTTATTACGTAAAAAATAAGTGAATGTAGCGGCATAGGTCTTTTATATTGATAAAATAATTAATAGAGAAATCCAGGATATTAAAAACATTTATATATTTATCTCGTTAGCTTTTATTCTTATGGAAAATAACTTTGTAAAGCCTACTATGAGCCAAAAGCTTAAGTCATTCATGGTTGAGTGCAGAAGAGTCTGGCAGGTTACTAAGAAGCCTACGAAAGAAGAGCTTAAGGTAATATTGAAAGTTACAGGTATTGGCATTTTAGTATTGGGAGTTATGGGTTTTATTATTAATATGGCTTGGCAGTTGGGGTTGAAGTAGAGAATGGAAAACAAGTTGTTTGCTGTTAGAACTACTGCTAATAGGGAAGAGCAGGTTGTTGACTTTATAGAAACAAATATCAAGAAGAAGCATTTGGAAGTTTACACTATAATTAATGCTCATGGTATGAGGGGTTATATTTTTTTGGAAGCTAAGAATGCTGAAGATGCTGCTCAGTCTTGTGCTGGTATTCCTTACTCTAGAGGTTTGCTGCCTAAGGAAGTTTCTTATTCCGAGATTGAACCAATGCTTGAGCAGATAAAGGCTCCAATGAACATTCAGGAGAAAGATATTGTTGAAATAATTCACGGTCCATTCAAGAAAGAGAATGCCAAGGTTAAGAGAATAGACGAGGCAAAGGAAGAAGTTGTTGTTGAATTATTGGAGGCTGCCATTCCAATTCCAATAACTGTAAAGATGGATTGGGTTAAGGTTATAAGAAGGGAGAGTGAAGAGTCCAGTGAGGAAAAGAAAGAGGATTAAAATTATGTTATTATTTCAGTATCTAAAAATTATTTCGTGAAAGAATCTTTCCTATAAGTTTATTACTCACATTTTTTCTAATCTTGTACAAAAAACTCGCTAAATAACTAATTCTCACACACCTGCCACTGTCTGCGTGCATTGTTAAGTTAACGGTGTCTTATTTAACATTCCTTTTATGCTTTCTTATCCCCACTAGCTATTGTTTCTTATTTATCCTTTAACAACTTCATAAATATCAGGATAAACTCCCTTAATAGATAGTTTAACTGACCATCTCAAAGTTCCTTTTTCTCTTTCTTTCATAACAGATTCTATTTTTTGAATAAGATGTCTCTGCTCTCTTAAACTTAAGTCTCTACAAGATGAACCATAAATATGCTTTGACCATCTCCAAGCTGGATGATTTTGTTGTCTTGCATCAATAATATAACAATCTGCATAGCCTACAATTTGATCACTAACAAGGCTATAATTTCTAACAATAAATCTTGTATCCCCATCTCTATTCTCAGTTATATGGGTTTTACATAGCTTTTCTCCATCTGAAGTAACTGCTACTACCCTACCACCCTTACGTTTTAAGCTCGTTATATCCCTTGGATTCATGTAAGATTCCCCTCCCTTTTCATCCAAGATCAAAATGCTCTCTTCACTACCAGATATTTCTCTGTATCTATCTGAAACTGTTACAATTTCTTCGCTGGTACTAGCATGTATAAACAACCCCTCTGCTAAATCTTCTAATGTGTGTGCGTTTATTCTTGCTGAAGTTGGGCGTCTCAGTCGCAATCGATCATTTCCCCATTTCTCTATATCTTTTCTGCTCTCTCCAAGTTTTGGTGATTGCTCAAACAATACAAAATAATTCAGTCTGGGGAAAAGTCCTAAATTTCTTCCAACTTCTTCAGCACCAACATAATATTCTTCCGTCATTTTTAGCCTCTATAAGCTACTACTAAGTAGTTATCATTATATATAAATAACTTTCTCCATAATTTTTTGTCAAAACCACAAAATTTATATACTATTTGTTGTTATTAATAATATGAATATTAAATCTTTAGATTTAAAGGATAGAAAAATTTTATATCAATTAGATATAGATTGTAGACGGTCTGACTCATCCATAGGTAAAAAGGTCGGACTATCAAAGCAAACAGTAAGTTATAGAATAAAAAGATTAATTAAAGAAGGTTATATCACAAGATTTGCAACTGTTGTGGACACTTATAAATTAGGATTTTCTAAGTATAAATTATTTATCTCACTTGAAAATGCAGACAAAAAAATAATTAGTCAATTGATAGATTTCCTAAGAGAATACAAGAAAACTGAATGGATAGCAACTTGCTCAGGAAGATGGGATGTTATTGCTGGATATATAGTTAAGGATGTATATGAATTTGAAGAGGCAGTAAGAGAGTTAGATGGCAAATTTAGTAAGTATATCTCTGAAAGAGAAACAATAATTAGTGTAGGAGTTCCACATTGGAGAAAAAAATATCTTTTAGATAATAAAGAGCCATTTCCAGTTGTTATTCAAGGAGGTAAAAGGGAGAATTTTAAAATAGATAAGATTGACGAAGAAATAATTAAATTATTAGTAAACAATGCTAGAATGCCACTAACTGAGATTGCTGAGAGATTAAATTTAACCCCCAGAATTGTAGAATATAGAATAAAGAATCTGAAAAAGAATAAGATAATTTTAATCAATAGAATTTTCCTAAATTTAAATAAGATAAACTGGATTTATTGCAAAGCCATTCTTAGATTCAAAAGTTTAACTGAAGAGAGATATAAGCAATTTTTTCAATATTGTAATTATTTAGAAAATTTAACTTATATAATAAATGCAATCGGACCATGGGATGTAGAATTAGACTTCGAGATAAAAGACTTTAATACATTTCATGATATTATGTTGAATATTAGAGATAAATTTTCAGATATAATAAAAAAATATGATTTTGTTATTGTTATGAATGAAGATAAGTTAGATTATTACCCGGGAAGTTATCCACAAGAAGTATAAACTGAGAGCCCGAAGGCTCCCCGGAGGTTTAAAATGCACCGCGAAGCACAAACTAAACCTCAGAAGAAAGAAAAGTCTTCTGAGTTTAAAAACATAACGAAACCATCTTGTATTAGATGTAAATCTAATTACATCAAAAAGATGGGATTTCGGAAAACTCTAAACAGAGGAAAACAACAGCGATGGCTATGCAAATCCTGCAAGAAAAGCTTTACTATTGACGAAGGATTTTGGAAGATGAAAAATCATCCGAACAAAATAACAGAAGCTCTTCATCTTTATTTTTCTGGAACTTCATTAAGAAAAACACAAGCACACTTAAGAGTTTTTAGAAAAAGCAATTGCTCTTATGTTACTATTTTGGATTGGATTAAAAAGTATGCGGATTTAGTTGGAAACTTTACAGATTCTTTAAAGTTAAAAGTTGGAGAAGAATTAATGTCTGATGAGATGGAATATTCAACAAAAGGAGAACAAACATGGTTTGTTGATGTAATGGACACAAAAACAAGATATATAGTTAGCTCTGATTTTATGAGATCCAGGACTATTGAGAGATTAGTTGAAGTGATGAAATTAGCTAAAATAAAAACAGGAGAACAAGTTAAAGTTATTACAACAGATGGTTTACAGGGTTATCCAAAGGTGTTAAGAAAGACTTTTGGTTTACAATCTCCATATCATGCTTCAAGTAGAACCAAAAGCAGAATAACTCATAATGTAGTGATAGCTTCAGAAAGAGGATTTAATCATAAAATAGAAAGACTCCATAATTCTATAAGAGAAAGAACAAAAATTATGCGAGGATTTGGAGAAATAAACAGTGCTAAATTTATTATGAAAGGATATGAAATATTTTACAACTTTTGCAGAAAACATCAAGCATTAAACAAATATCCTTATGAATTAGCCACTGGTTTGATATTAGGAAATAATAAATGGCTGGATTTGATAAAATTAACGAAATCCAAAAAGTAGTTTATTTATTTTTTTGCCATTCCAGACACCGAAGAGTTAACAATGCACTGTCTGCGATACTTTTATAAATTATCTTTTATCTCACTATAAATATCATGGCTAAAACTCAGACTGTAGAGGTATTGGTTGAAGGCGGAAAAGCCACAGCAGGAGCTAGTTTGGGAGGCACTTTAGGACCGCTAAAAGTGAATATAGGTCAGGTAGTAAATGAAATCAATGATAAAACCAAAGACTTCAAAGGCATGAAAGTTCCGGTTAAAGTTTTAGTTAATGTAGAAAGTAAAGAGTTTGCAATTGAGATTGGCACTCCTCCAGCAGCGCAGTTATTGCTGAAAGAAGTTAATTTGGATAAGGGTTCTGGTGAGGTTAATATAGTTAAGGCCGGAGTTATTTCTATAGAGCAAGTTTTTAAAGTAGCTAGAATGAAGCAGTCTTCCTTGATAGTTAATGATACTCGTTCTGCTGTAAAGACAATTGTTGGCACATGCCAGTCTATAGGTCTTTTGATTGACGGTAAAGAGCCTAAGAATATTATTAAAGAGATTAACGAAGGATTATATGACGAATTGTTCAGTTCTGGAAAGACAGAGCCAGATGATAATAAGAGGAAGATGCTTTCTGAAATGTCTAAGAGCATAGACTTAAAGAAGAAGCAGAGGCAGAAAGAGAAAGAAGCAGCTAAAGCAGAGGCAGAAGCAACAGCTAAAGCAGCAGCACAGCCTGCAGTGCCTGGAGCAGTTCCTGCATCACAAGCAGCAACAGGATCGAAACCTGCACCTGCA
This sequence comes from Candidatus Woesearchaeota archaeon, assembly GCA_964368545.1. GTDB lineage: Archaea > Nanobdellota > Nanobdellia > SCGC-AAA011-G17 > GW2011-AR18 > GW2011-AR18. The sequence continues at coordinate 19,836 of CAYJAX010000004.1, forward strand.
GCAGCTAAGCCAGAAGCAAAGAAGGAAGCTGTCAAGAAATAAGATTTTTATTTTTAATCTATCGGAGCCTATAAACATATTGGTTTTAGCAATCCTAAAAAACAACAAAAATTTTTTTAGATCTTGAAAAGATAACTTTATAAAATAATATTTATGACAATCATGGTGGGCTTCCCAAACCAAGTTTACATATTGGGGATTTAGAAGCTTGAAAGTTTCTAAACTTAAACTATAGTCTAACTTGGTCAGGATCCGACCCTTGGGTGTATTTACAAGGTTAGGTTGAGGTCCCGGGCAATACAGGAGTTATCCTTATTGGGGAAATTCAAATCCGGGTAGCCCCATTTATTTACAACAATAATAGTGCGGAATATTTATAATAGAATTTCTACTGAACCGGGAAACCAAAGAATTTATATATTTAACAGTATTTAATATAATTAAATGAAGATAATAATAGATTCATGCAGTGTTATATTATTAACAAAGGCAACAGTATTAGAGAAATTATCAGGATCATATAATATTTTGATACCGATTGAAGTGTACAATGAAGTTTTGAAAGGCAAAGAAAAAATGTTAAAAGATGCTTTATTAGTTGAGAAATTAAAAAATGAAAATAAGATTAGTTTAATAAATATAGATAAAAAACTAAAGAAAAAAATAATGCAGGATTTTAACATGGGTGAAGGGGAATCATCAGTTATAGCGGGGGGAATAAGAAATAATAATTTAGTGGCAACTGATAATAGGCAAGGAAGAAAAGCAGCAGAAATAAATAGTTTACAGTTAATTGGAAGTATTGAAATTGTTGTTAATTTATTCAGAAAAAGAAAAATAGATTATGAGAAGGCATATCAATCATTAAAATTATTAAAGGAAGAAGGCTGGTTTGATAATAATCTTATTGAAAAAGCAATGGAGGATATAGAAAATGACAGAAGTTGAGTTTTTAGGGGCAAGACTTGAGAGAGATATATTAACGATGGTAGAAGATACAGCAAAAGAAGAACATGTAGATAAAACAAAAGCACTGAAGGATTTAATAATTTTAGGCAGAAAACAATTTTTAATAAAAAAGTATGTAAATTTATATAGGGATGGAGGGTGTTCTATAGATAAAGCAGCTGAAAGATGCAAAATAACAGTAAGCGAGATGATGAAAGAAGCAAGCAAAGAAGGAATAAAATCTAGCGAAACAATAGAAGAATACAGGAATGGATTAGAACTACTAAAGAGAACTTTGAATAATTCTGCTTTTTAGGAAGGAAAATGCAAAAACCATTGGTTTGTGCCAAGATTAAGCCACAAACTTAATAACGCTAAACAAAGTTATTCGCATATTCGGAATACTACAAATGCTGAAAATCATCCAATAGCTTTATAAATTGTTTTAAAACTCCTACCATGTTGTAATTAAAGATGGCTGCAGGAACTAAGAGCGTAGGATCAACTGGCAGGTTTGGCGTAAGGTACGGTGTTACTATAAGACAGAAAGTTTTGGAAATAGAGAAAAAACAAAAATTAAAATATGAGTGTCCTTCATGCCATAAATTATTAGTTAAGAGGATTGCTAAAGGCATATGGGCGTGCAGAAAGTGCTGTCATACTTTTGCTGGCAAGGCCTTTTACTTGGGAGAATGAGAGAATGGTTGTTTACAGGTGTTTTGAATGTCATAAGGATATAGGATCTGAAACTGTTAAGAAGAGAATCAGGTGTCCTTATTGTGGTTCTAAGATTTTGTACAAGCCAAGGATAGCACATACTTTAGTAGATGCAGTATAAGAAATTAAAATGGAAAAGAAAAATGATTCAGAAAGAAAGATAGCTCAGCTGCAGGCATTTGAGCAGAATTTGCAGAATTTGCTTTTGCAGAGACAAGGTTTCCAATCACAGTTAATTGAAATAGAAACTGCTCTTGAGGAAGTTGGGAAGTCAAAAGGGAATGTTTACAGGATGATTGGTTCTATCATGGTTTTGGCTGATAAGGAGGAGATTAATAATGATATGAGGAATAAAAAAGAACTTCTTTCTTTAAGAATCGGCACTGTTGAGAAGCAGGAAGAGAGATTAAAGGAGAAAGCTTCTAAGCTTCAGTCTGAGGTTTTGAATGAGATTAAAAACAATAAAGGTGGTGAATAATATGGATAATTTTAATTTTTCTGAGATAGTTG
>CAYJAX010000005.1:0-9547 GCA_964368545.1 Candidatus Woesearchaeota archaeon
AATTAATGAAAAGTGAGAATTTACAAAAAATAATGTATATTGCCTTGATAGTTACAGGTGTTCTGCTATTAGTAAACCAGTTTGTTATAGCCTCATTTTCAACTGCTGCAGGAGTGCCAGTTCATAAAAAATTATCATTTGCTTCAGAAAAGTCTGGAAATATACTTGGACCAGGGCTTACATCAGAAGGAAAGCTTGGTGTCAGGGAGTATCCGACTATAAGTGAAGTTCCAAGCATAAAGGAAACAGGAGATAAAGTGCAGGATGCATTGAATAAATACACTCCAACAGGAACGCCGTGGTACGGAAAAGACATAGAAGTGAGTTTTGATGATCCTGTAGGCTCTCTGGATGTCTGGGCTGAGATAGGTGGCCCATTAAGCGAGAAGCCTGGAAAAAGATTTTCAGGACAAAAAACAATATGGTCAAAAGACTTGACACCAAAACAAAAAGCAAGGTATGACAAGCTAGTTTCAGTTGCGACGTGTGATTTCTGCTGCGGCTCACCTAACAGACCGACAAGGGTAAACGAATGCGGTTGTAGTCATGCAGCTGCTGCAAGAGGAATAATAAAATACTTCTTAGCCAACTATGAAGATAAGTACACAAACGAGCAGATACTTGGAGAAAGAGTAAGATGGCAGACACTATGGTACCCAGGACCAACAGTAAAGTTAATATTAACAGAAGGATCTGAGGGTTCAGCTGATGTTTCAGAATTATCACAACTACCAAACATGGTTGGAGGATGCTGAAAGGAGGAAAAATGAATAAAAACTTAATAATAGCAATAGTATTGGTTGTGCTTGTAGCAGTATCTGTGATACAGACAGTGCAGCTAACAACGCTGAAAACAAAAATAGCAGAGTCTGGAGTTTCTGTAAAGAGTTCAGGTAGTACAACGCCTTCACTTTTAGGGCAAGCAGGAAGCACGCCTTCTGATCTAGACAGTCTGCCAAATATGGTTGGAGGATGCTAATTCTAAAGGTGTTATTTAAATGAAAAAAAAGAGTAAAAAAAAGTTTTCTTACGAACTGCTAATACATACATTAGTGGTTGTTTTAGTAACTATACTGATAATCAACTTCTTTGTAATAGCTTCGTTGTCTACAACTATAAAGGATAAATCAAAAGAAAATGAGGAAGCAAGAAGGCCTGCAGTTCTTGAGCTGACAATAATAAATGCCGAATGTAAGGAGTGCTTTGATGTTAATGCTTTTGTAGAAAAAATAAGGAAAGGAAATGTAAATATTACAAATATAGATAAGATAAATCTAGAGGATGCAAAAGATTTAATTGAAAGATATAAAATAAATAAACTGCCAACAGTTATTGTAAGAGGGGAAGTCAATAAAACAAGCTTAGATCCGCTAGTAAATGTTGAAGATGCTTATGTACTCACAAACATTCCTTTCCCTTATTATGATGTAACAGAAGATAAAGTTAAGGGGATAGTCGAAGCTGTTATAATTAAGCCTCTGGAGTGCGAGAAATGCTTTGACATGAAAAAAATAATTGAAGAGTTCAGAAGCAGTGGCATAATTATAAATAAACTTATTGAACTAAATGAGAAAGATGCAGTGGAATTAATAAAAAAATATAGTCTGCAGACGCTTCCTGCAGTAATACTAAGCAAAGATGCGGGAGATTACTTGATATTAAGGGACAGCTGGAAGTCATATGGTTTTGTAGCAGAAGATAAAAAATACGTGTCTGAAGGATCATTCCCTCCGTTCAAGAATCTAACAAATAGTAATGTAGAAGGTCTTGTAAGCTTGACGTATATTACAGACAATTCATGCAAAGATTGCTATAATGTAAAGGCACACAAAAATATAATCAGCGGTTTTAATGTGGCTATAGAAAAAGAAGAGACTTTCGATGTTTCAGAAGAAAGAGGGAAAGAACTGCTGAATAAATATGGCATAACAAAGGTGCCTACAGTAATAGTTTCTAAAGAATACATTGTCTATCCTGGTTTCAAAAGAGCATTCCTGCAGGTTGGCAGGAAACTAGATGACGGCTCTATAGTTTTTGATAAAACTGAGATAATGGGGGTATATAAGGACTTGAAAACAAACGAGGTGATAAAACCAGAACAAGACAATGGAAAATGAAAATTTAGTAAATGCTGGAGCTGCTGACGACATGACAAAGCATGAAAGACGGGAGTTAAAGAAGCAGCAAAAAGAGAAAGAGGTTAGTGATAGTGAGAATTATAAAAGAAATAAGGAAAAGAAAAAATTAGCAGCTAAGTATTTAGTTTTAGGTATAATAATACTACTGGTGGTTTTGGGAATGTACAAGCTGATTAGCAATGTAAGAGATTTTAGGCCTTACTATGAAGGAGAGTTCCACTGGCATGCAAATTTTGAAGTGTTTATGTGTGGAGAAAGACAGGAAATAAAATGTGGCAGCAGTTTGTGTGGAATAATGCTTACGCACCACCATAATGATAATATAATACACACAGAGGGAAGCTCGATATCTAAAAAGGAAGATGTAGCTTTAGGTAAGTTCTTTGACAGGATAGGAATAACTTTTTCAGATATGCAGATTATGGATAAGAAGAATGGGGACTTATGCAGTGGAAAAGCTGGCAGGGTAAAGCTAGTAGTTAATGGAAAGGAAAACACTGAATTTAGAGAATACATTCCTTCTAGATGCAATGCACAGAATGCTGCTGATATAAGGGAAAAGTGTGACAAGATTGAAGTTAGGTTTGAATAATTTATTTTTTCCTTTTTATGCCGTCAACTTCATGGCTGGCAAGTTTTAAATCATGACTATCTACTCTGTACATAGGATTATCCTGATTATTGTTAGGTTTTAATGATGCTGACCTATATTCTCTTAGATCTTTTGGATTGTATTTGGGAATAAGTTTAGGTCTGGAATCTATATCGCTCTCATAAGCATTTAGTGCTACTGATTTGTTATTATTATATTCTGGAACTAATCCATCATATCCGATAAAGAAAGATCTTGTCACACCATTAGATTCATAATTGCTTATTGTTACAATGCCTATTCTCTTGTTTCCGTTAAATATTTCATATCTATAGAGCTTAAAAGTAATAGTAATATCTGTACGTTCGCATTCGTATTCTTCACTAGATTCTTTTACTGTTATATCTTCAGAAATTCTGCATGAAAGTTCTTCACAGATTCCATCAGCTCCAGGTATTTTCATAACTAGCTTGGTCTAGAAAAATATTTAAGTCTTGCAGTATATAGTTACTAATAGTTTGTTACAATGTTATTTAGATTTTAGTTTTTTGTATATTTTCTTTGTGAACTCTATAACCTTCTCTGCATAATCTATGTCAAGCTACGTTCCATAATAAAGCATTCCATTCCTGAAGAATCTTATCTGGTCTGTAAACTGCACATCATTCTCATTAAATCCTAGAATTCTCATATATGATACTTCAGCTTCATGAGCTCCAAAGCCAGAGGCATTATATCCTTCCAAAATCATCCTTGCCCGTATTAACTCCATTAGGATATCATAACATGACTTTACAAAAGAGTTTGCATTACTATCGCTTAACTTTATTTTTTGTATCATCTCTAATAAATTGCTATAACTATTTTCAGATTCTTTAACTAGAAATTCCGCTCTGATCTGTCTATACTCTGTTTTTTAACAATGTTTTCCTTTATGAAATCATCGAATTTTCTTATTGCTTTCATAATTCAACACCTCCACTAGCACAATTCCATTACATAAATTTTCTTTTAAATTCTTGTGAATGTTTTTGAATGTGTCATAAAAACTTAGGTTTATCTGCCTTTCAAGTTCTTTTTCATATTCTGTCAACTTTATCTGCTTGTCCTTTCTCCCTATTACAGCTATGTCTATACCTGAATTAACAACGTCCTCCCCCTTAGAATAGCTTCCGAATAATATTATCGTTGCTCCTGCAAATTCTTTTTCTAAAAAATCAACCAGTCCAGTTTCATATATCTGCTTTAAATTATCTGCTCTCTTTAATTGCATCGCTTTGTAATTATTTCTGTTTAATTCAATAGCCAATCTTTTTGTTTCCTTGTCTCGCTTTATTTTTAGTAGACTATATTTTTCTAATTTTGGCAATGCTTTCATTACAGCTGGAGAAGAAACTTCCAAGAAATTTGCTATTTGCCTTTGGTTTAATGATATGCCTGATTTCACAAGTGAAGAACCCTATGCCAAGAGCATAGGGCATCATTTAAAAGAAGCTACTTAATTTAACTTGATCACATTTTCTTCCTTGATTAAGAATGTATTTTCTTATTATTTCTGCATTAACTCCTTCTCCTACAGTACTTACATAGCCTCCATCGCTCCAGAATTCTGCTCCCCAAAGTTCTTTTCTTAGATCTGGATACGTTTCAAATAACTTTCTTGCTGTTACGCTTTTAACAAGCCTAAATATTTGAGAGGGAGAATATTTTGGTACTGACTGAAGCAGAAAATGCACATGATCTTCATCAAATCCCATAGTTTCAAATTTCATAGTATATCTCTCTTCAAGTCCCGAACATATTTCTTTTAAAGTCTGGACATAAGCTTCATTTAAGAAAAGATCTTTTCTGTATTTTATTACAAAAACAAAATGGTACTTTATTTTAAACACTTTATGATAAGACTTGAAAAGTTCATGCATAAGCATGGTTGTTACAAACTAATACTTATAGTTTTATCCCCAATGCAAGACATTGGGGTATTAACAAACAATAATAATCTTAAAATATCATGTTGGAGATTAGTTAACTTTAGTTTATACATATTTACCATAGTTAATACATGTTTACTTTAGTTTATATAGGTTTTGTTTCTTTAACAAATTCAAGAGTTGGGAGAAAATAGCATTCCACTACATCTGAGAAGAAACCAATTAATTTCCACGCAAAACCGATTCATCACCGAAAATAAATTAACAGAACCATATAAACAAAAATATTTAAACTTAGAGAATATGCAATAAATAATGGCAAAAAAGCTTGTTTCTAGGGACACTCCTTTAGCAGAAATAACTTTGAGGAAATACGAAAAGCCTAATACAGAAGACAAAAGGGAACTAATTAAAAAATTATGCTTGTCTGTAGGTTTACTACAACCAGGAGACTCCAGGGATATTGTAGTAGATATATTTCACGTCCTTCTTGATAAAAGACAAGAACTTAATTCAGATGAGATACAAGAGATAGTAATAGAATACAGGAAAAAGAGAAATCTTGCGATTCATGGTGTAGCACAGTCTAACATAAGAAGACAGCTAAGGAGATTAAGGGAGCTGTTTCTAGTCGAGAAAATAAATAATATGTATAGGATTTCTGAAAATGAAGACCTTAACATTATATTTGAAGATAAGATAAAGAAGTATTATCTGAATTCTATAATAAACAGGGTTGAGGAATATTTTAAAGCTGTAAAGTAAACTATAGTTAATTAAATTGGTAAAGTATATATACTTAATTATAACTGGGATATTATAAGATGATAAAAACAAGAATATTTACAATTGCAAGTTCTTTGCTTGTTTTAGTTAGTGCTGTAAGTGCGCATATGGGTGAAGAATCTTTAGGAATGTATGGCGGTGGAATGATGGATTATAATAATCCACTTTGGTGGCTATATTCATTGCTTTTTTTGTTGCTTTTAGTTGGATTAGTTGCATTGGCGTGGGCGTTAGCATTTAAGTTTTGGAGAGATGTAAAAAAGAGGTAAAACTGATGGCAGAATTAAACATAAAAAATGTTGGATTAACTACTGGAGTTTTTTTGGCTGTGCTGCACACTCTGGGATTTATAGGATTGCGCCTGGGGTTGATGGATTACTGGAGCTGGACGCACATGTTTAGCTTCGCATACACAATAGAGCCTTTTAATCTGCTTGCGTTTGTTGCAGGCGTGTTGACTGCGTTCGTTGTAGGCTCATTATCCGGAGTTTTTTTTACAATTGTATATAATTCATTAAATAAATAATTACTACTTCTTTTTAACTGAATAAAAACTAATTTAAACAGATAAACTGCCTGTATATTGAATGAATAAAGAAATAAACTCAAAAATTTCAGGAATGCACTGTGCCAGTTGTGCACTTACAATAGAAAATAAACTAAAAAGAGCTAGAGGAATAAATTCAGCATATGTAAACTATGCAGCTGAGAAAGCAAAGATAAATTATAATCCTGAATTAATAACTGAAAAAGAGATTAACAAAATAGTAGAGGAAGCTGGATATAAAAGTTATTCTAATCCTGAAGTGAATAGTAGTATATTAAAGCTAAAAGTAATTGGAATGGATAATCCTCACTGTGCTGGAATTGTAGAGGGGGCATTATCAAGAACAAAAGGAATAGAGAAAGCAGAAATAACATTCGCAAATGAAAGAGCTGAAATAACTTACAGCCAAAATATAATAAAGCCTGAGGATATAAAAAAAATAATTAAGCAGGCTGGCTACGAGCCAGTAGAAGGGGGATATGTAAAAATTGGAGAAGATGCAAGAGAGAAAGAAACTAGAAAGCTAAAAAATCATTTTATTCTAGGAATAATACTTTCTGCTATAATTTTTCTTATTTCATTTCCTGAATGGTTCAGTATAAACATAGAACCGAGGATACTAAGGAATTTGATTCTTTTATTGTTATCTGCACCTGTCCAGTTCTATCTTGGCTACAGATTTTACAGGGGCACTTATTTTGGAATAAAGAATAAGACAGTCAACATGGATACATTAATAGCAATTGGAACTACAGCTGCTTACTTTTACAGTGTTCTGACAACATTCTTTCCTTCAACTTTCGGAGAATACTCCTACTATGACACCTCAGCACTGATAATTACACTCATAATTTTAGGAAAGTATTTGGAGGCTATGGCAAGAGGAAAAACTTCAGAATCAATAAAAAAATTAATAGGTTTAAGTCCTAAAGTAGCAACTTTAATCGTGAATGGAAAGGAAAAGAAAGTTCCGATAGACGATGTAAAGGTTGGAGATATACTGTTAGTGAAGCCTGGGGATAAGATACCTGTAGATGGGATAATTATAGAAGGACATTCTTTTGTAGATGAGTCAATGATAACTGGCGAGAGTATGCCGGTGGAGAAGAGAGTAAAATATTATGTTACTGGAGCAACAATGAACAAGAACGGTTTACTTAAGATAAAAGCACAAAAAGTAGGCAAAGAAACAATGATCGCACAAATAATAAAGTTAGTAGAGGATGCACAAAACTCAAAAGCTCCGATACAAAGATTGGCTGACAAGGTATCAAGTATTTTCGTACCTGCGGTTATAGTAATAGCTATATTAGTCTTTTTGTTATGGTACTTTATTCTGGGAGAAAGTTTTGTGTTTTCATTGAGCATATTCATCTCCATAATTATAATAGCTTGTCCTTGTGCATTAGGACTAGCAACTCCAACAGCAATAATCATGGGTACTGGAAAGGGTGCAGAGAATGGTATATTGATAAAAAGTTCTGAAGCTCTGGAGAGAGTACATAAAGTTGACAGCATTGTCTTTGACAAGACAGGAACACTAACGAAAGGAGAACCTGAAGTGACAGACATTATAACGTTAGATGGGAAAAAACAGAGAGATGTGCTAAAATATGCTGCAACAGCTGAGAGAGGCTCTGAACATCCATTAGGTGAAGCGATAGTAAGAAAAGCAAAGTTTATGAAAATCATGCTGTCGATGCCAAAGAAATTTGAGAATTACGAAGGGAGAGGAATTCATTCTAGTGTAGAGGGTAAGAGTGTTTTGGTTGGAAACAGGAAATTAATGAGTGAAAACAATATAGACACAAAAATGCTGGGAGAAAAGCTTTCAGCTCTCGAGTCTGAAGGAAAAAGTGCAGTGATTATATCACTAAACAAGAGAATAATTGGTATTATAGGCGTGGCAGATACACTGAAAGAAAATTCTAAGGGGGCTATAGAAGAACTAAAAAAATCAGGCAAGAAAATTTATATGATAACTGGAGACAATGAAAGCACAGCAAGAGCAATAGCTAAACAGCTCGGCATAGAAAATTTTTTTGCAGAAGTACTGCCTGGAGAGAAGTCTAAAAAAATAATGGAATTGCAAGGCAGAGGAAGTGTTGTAGCTGCAGTAGGCGATGGAATAAATGATGCGCCCATGCTTGCACAGTCAGATGTTGGGATAGCGATAGGTTCAGGAACTGATATAGCAATAGAAACAGGATCGATAGTTTTAGTTAAGAATGATTTAAAAGACGTAGTAAGGGCAATAAAGTTGAGTGAATACACTTTAAGGAAAATAAAGCAAAACTTGTTCTGGGCTTTCTTTTATAACACTGCCGCAATACCTGTAGCTGGGGGAATATTATATCCTGTGTTTGGTTTTTTGCTTAATCCAGTCATAGCTGCAGCTGCAATGGCATTTTCTTCAATAAGCGTAGTAGGAAATGCAGCACTCATGAAAAGATACAAACTATAAACTATAATTCCAAAGAATTTTTGTAAAAATCTTCAAGATTTAAGTCTAATAAAGGATCCCCATAATGTTCTATTAATCCTTCTGGAAACGCAGCTCTTGGAACATAAGCGCATCCATCTCTTTGTCGAATTTTATTTGCCCCTACTCGTATTTCTAAATCTCCTTCATTTAAAAATCTATAGAGTAGTAATGTGTTTGACATTGTTATTTTATTCTCTGTTTATTGTACTTTAAAAGCAACAAAATATTTATAAACATATCTTATGTCCTAAAGCTTATCCTAAAAACTACACGACGCAAACAAACTAGTTTTAATTGTCGTCACTTGCCTTAACAGCAGGAGTTGTAGAAGGATTTAAGCAATGGAAAAGAAGGATATAACAAATATAATACAAAAATTAAGGGAAAAGACAGATAAAAAGAATTTCTCGCAGGCAGTAGACATGCTCATAAATTTGAAAGGTTATGACTTAAAGAAAAACGAGAAAATAGACTTGTATGTAGCATTGCCTAATTTAAGATCAAAAGTTGTAAAACTAGCTGCATTTGTAGATGCACAATTATTGCCGCAAGCAAAAAAAGTATTTGATACGGTAATAACAAAAGACGAATTTCCTAAATGGATAAACAGCAAAAAAGAGCAGAAGAAGCTTGCAGGAGAACATGATTTTTTTATGGCGCAATCTGAAATCATGGCAAATATGGCAGGAGTATTCGGGAAGGTGCTTGGCGCGAGAGGAAAGATGCCAAACCCTAAAGCAGGCTGCGTAGTTCCGGGGACAGCAAACTTGGAGTCTTTGGCATCGAGATTAAGGTCAACAGTAAGGCTGCAGACTAAGAACGAAGCTTCAATAAAGCTTAGTATAGGTGATGATAAGATGAGTGATGAAAATTTAGCGAGTAATGCAGTTGCTGTATATAACGCGGTAGTTGCAAGGCTTCCGCAGGGAAAAGATAATATAAAATATGTTGCACTTAAGTTTACAATGGGGCAGTTATTCAAAATTGGACAAGAGGCAAAGAAATGAAATCGCATGTTGCAGAATACAAGAAACAGGAACTGAAGAGAATAAAGGACATTATAAAAGA
>CAYJAX010000005.1:9557-21434 GCA_964368545.1 Candidatus Woesearchaeota archaeon
TCCCTACACGACGCTCTTCCGATCTGGACATTATAAAAGATTATAAGGTATTAACTTTAGCTGACATGACAAATATGCCTTCGCCCCAACTGCAGAGACTGAGATCCAAACTTAAGGGAAGAGTCTTTATAACAATGTCCAAAGGAAGGCTTATTAGGATAGCATTAAAAGAACTAAAGAACGATATAAAAAATATAGAAAAGATGGATGATTATGTGAAAGGAATGCCAGCTCTTCTACTCTCAAATGAAACTCCGTTCAAACTTGCAGCAGTACTTAAAAAGTCTAAAAGCAGAGCTCCAGCAAAAGCCGGACAGATAGCGCCTAATGATATAACAGTGCCTGCAGGACCAACTTCATTTTCTCCAGGACCAATAATCGGAGAGCTTGGGCAGATAGGAATAAAAGCCACAATATCTGAAGGGAAGGTGGTCATCAAGGAAGATACAGTAATTGTAAAAGAGGGGGATATAATCTCTATGCAGGTAGCAAACATGCTTACAAGGCTGGGAATAGAGCCTATGGAGATAGGAATAAATCTTACAGCAGCATTAGAGGAAGGAACATTATTCACAAAAAATGTTCTGTCAGTGGACGAAGAGGATTACATAAATAATTTAAAAACTGCAGTACAAAACTGCTTCAATCTTGCATTTAACATCGTGTATGTAACAAAAGATAATATAAAACTGCTGTTGATTAAGGCATTTAGGGATAGCAGAGCACTTGCAGAGTCAAGAAAGATAACATTTTCAGAAAGTAGTTCAGTTAAAACAAATACAAAAGCTGAAGAGTTTACAGATAATTCAAGCATTCCTGAGAGTTCAGATAATAAAAAAAAAGATAAAAACAGTATAAATGCAGAGAATGTGTCAACAGATAGTTTTAAAAAAGATGAAGAGATAGCACAAACTGTATTAAAAAAATTGCAGGATGAAAAGCTTGAAAAAGCAGAAAAAGAGGCAAGGAAGCCGAGGTGGGCTTTATAATAACTTAGGAGGTCAAGAAGTATGGAATACATATACACAAGCCTTTTGCTTCATTCAGCGAAGCAGCAAATAAACGAGGCTAATGTAAAAAGAGTTTTGGAGGCTGCAGGAGTAAAGCCTGAGGAAGAGAAAGTTAAGGCCCTAGTTGCAACACTGGATGGTGTGGACATAGAAGCAGTTATGAAAGAAGCAGCAGTGCCAGTGGCAGTTGTAGCACAGGTAGCATCAGCACCACAGTCAGGCGGAGCAGCTAAAAAAGAAGAGAAGAAGGAAGAAAAGAAATCTGAAGAAGACGCCGCAGCAGGACTTGCCGGTCTATTTGGGTAGCTTATTTCTTATAATTTTTTTAAGCTATACCAAAATACTTAAATATAAAGTTAAAGGTATTGCTAATAATGACAAGTTTGGAAGAATACAGGCAGATACAGAGTTCTATATCAGATATTAGAAGACAACTGGAAGAGATAAATGAAAGAAAAGAAAACTGGTTTGATAAGAAGGAAAATCTGAAAAAGGAATTGAATGATCTTATAAGCAAAATAAAAAGCATAAAGTCAGAAAAAGATAAGAAAAATCTGGAGCTGCAAGAACTTAAGAAACAAAGGAACTTGTACAACGACCAGGTAAAAGGCTTGATAAAAAGAATAAAAAAGCTAAACAAGCAAAAAGCTAAGTCTGTAAAGAAGTATAACATAAAGGTAGATCCTGCAAATATACAGGATAAGATAAATTACTTTGAGAAGAAAGTAGAGATTGAGGTAAATTTTGAGAAAGAAAAAAAATTAATGGCAGAAATAAATAAGCTTAAGAAAACCTACGATGATAGTGCGGAGATAAGGGAAATAGCTGAGAAGGCAGAAAATATTGATAGGGAGATAAGAGAAGCAAGGAAGAAAGCCGATGACTTTCATAACAGAATACGAGAAATAACTAAAGATATTACATATGACAGCTTCATGGAATTGTCTAGTAAAATAGCAGCACTTAAGGCATCGCAGCAGGAAGCATTTCAGAGATTCATAGACTGCAAGAATGAATATTCTAAATCAAGCCAAGAATTAAAAGAGAGACTAGAAGCTCTTGAAAAAGTAAAATATGAAATAGATAAGGACAAAGAGCTACAAAGAAGAATACATGAAGATAAGCAGAAGAAAATGCTCAAAGAAAATAGTATGAAAGTAGAAGAGAAGCTGAAGACTAAGAAGAGATTAACTACTGAAGATTTGTTGAAGTATCAAGGTAGTGCAGATTAATTAATTTTTTAAGCTTTTATTTTAAGAATGATATTTATCCTATTATTTTTTGAATAAACTTCTTCTGAATAAGTATTGTAAGTCGCTATAAACTGGAATGGATTTTATATTAAATTTTTTAACCAATATTATCCAGACAAATGCCACATAAATTCCTGACAGAAACTTCCAGAATGTTAGATGAATAATATCAAACCAGTAGAATCCGTAGTTGAGAACTACAATGACGAGTATAAATATCCGTAGGATGTTCATGCCCATAATGAGCAGGGAGCCTATAAGTATAATTTTTATTCTGTCTTTTAGCTTTATGTCTTTAGTTAAAAGCGTCAAGATGATAATCAGGTAATAAGCATAAGAGGCTATGCAGGCTTCAATAAAATTGAGTGGGATGCTGTTTATTATTAATGAATTTCCAGAAATTAGAGGTTTATAGAATAATAAAGTTAAGTAACTTAAGTACAAAGTTATTGGGGCCAGAATTATGAATAGAAATTTAACAGGAATAAAGCACAGAATAGTTCTTATGATTAGTGCGTATTCATATCTCATTGTCATGTCGTATTTAGTCTTGCTTAAATTTTTTGTCTAAAACTTTTTGTATTTTCATAACTTACTTCAGGAATATGAAACTTATAAGTCTATCCGTATCTGAGAATAATTTACACTATGGACAGCTCATACAATAGTTATATTTTTATATAATGAACTTAATAAATTCTAAATATGATTGTGGAATACTTAATAAATTTGATAACTGAGTTAATGTATATTTTAGGTTATTTTGGCTTGTTTGTGTTAATGGCTTTGGAGAGCATGATAGCTCCTGTGCCGTCTGAAGCAGTGATGCCATTTGCCGGGTTTTTAATAGCTGAAGGAAGATTCACGTTTTTCCTGGTAATAATATTCTCAACATTGGGATCAATAGCAGGGTCTTTAATCTCGTACTGGATGGGGCTTTTCGGAGGAAGGAGATTTGTATTAAGATTTGGAAGATATTTGCTTCTGGACGAGTCTCATTTGATGTGGACAGAGGAATGGTTCAAAAAAAGAGGAGAGAAGACAATACTGATTTCCAGATTCATTCCTGTAGTGAGGCACTTAATATCTATACCTGCAGGCATGGGAAAGATGAACCTTAAGAAATTTATAATATACACTGCAGTAGGAGCATTATTATGGAACAGTTTCTTAGTATATCTTGGATATAAATTAAAGCAAAGATGGGAAATGATACACCAGTATTCAGGTCAGATAGATATAGCATTTGGAATATTATTATTTTTATTAATCATTTATTTTATTTATAGGCACTTTAGCAGAAGACAGCGCATATCTATTAAATAAAATATATTTGAATAATTTATGGCAAATAATTATCATCAGAATAATGCCCCAAATAAAGGATATAATACTTTACTTCCATCGAGGGGAGGAATTGGTATCATGTTAAATATAAACAGCCACTTATTAACCTCTTTTGTCAAGAGCAAGACAAGTGTACTTTTTTTTCCCATATCTATTTTTTTTGATAGTAAAAAGCTAGCCCCTATCCATAAAACTAGATTGACAAAAGGTCCTGCAAATGCTGTTAACACAAATTCTATAGTGTTAGCTCCTTCTATGCTTACATAACCTGGAGTAACAAGCACTAAAGGACTATTCAGCAATTTCATAACCACTCCCAAAATAAGTCCAGTAGGCCAGATTTGAAAAACTGCGCTTAAGCCTAAACCTATTGCAACAAATTTGTGAGATAGTTCATGCAGTATTACTCCAGGTGCTGCAACCAGAACTGCAAACTTGAATTCTTCAAAGTCAAATCTTTTGTAGGAGTCTAAAATATCTGCTTTCTTGAACTTTACTATGCCGCTAAATATATAACCGACTACAAGCGTGGCTATTACGAGGTTTAATAATTCTAATAGTGCGATTACCACTTTACTCTTCAAAGCCTAAAAGCAGAAATACTAGACCTACTAAAAATACTAGTACAGGTATTCCTCCTTTAAGCAGCACCAAAAAGTCACCCCACAATTTAGGCCACACGAAAAGTCCGTAAAGTGCTACCAGCATTAGTATCAATCCCACCAGCAGCTTTGCTACTCCACTTGCTTTCATTTTATTATTTTAACCAAAATACTTATTTATAAGCTTTTTTACAAGCCAATATAACCTTCACCATGTAGGGCTTGAAATATATATCAGGGCAATTTTCTGGTGAGCAATAAATTCCTAATTGTTATACGGCAAGGAAGAGAAAAATATTGTAACGAAGTTTACTAAGATTAAGCCAACATCTTTAACCAAGAAAATTAAAAACCATTCAAATACAACTGGCCTTAGTAACATTTAAAAACAGGGTGTTATTCTCTCTCAAGTTATGTGTTTATACAAATACTTGTCACAGCTGAATAGAACACGCCCTGACGAGCTTGTTTCTTTGCAGAGAGAAAGAAGAATTCAGTGGAGAAAGGAGCCTGCAATCAGTAAGATTAATTATCCAACAAATTTGTTGTCTGCTAGAAGGCTTGGCTACAAAAATAAGCAGGGTTTCGTACTTGTTAGAGTTCGCTTGAAGAGGGGTGGAAAGCAGAGACCAAGCATAAGGCATGGAAGAAGGTCAGCTCATTCAAGACAGAGATTAGTCATGGCTAAAAGCTTTCAGAGAATTGCTGAAGAGAGAGCTAACAAGAAATTTCATAATCTAGAAGTCTTGAATTCTTATAAAGTCGGCAAGGACGGCATATATTATTGGTTTGAGGTTATTATGTTGGATCCGCATCATCCTGTTGTGATTAATGACCCTCATGTCGGATGGATTTCTTCTGGCAAACATTATGGCAGGGCTTATAGGGGGCTGACTTCTGCAGGCAAGCTTGGCAGAGGTTTACGAAATAAAGGACAGGGTGCGGAGAAATTAAGACCTAGTCTTAGAGCTCATGATAAGCTAGGCAAGTAATTTACTTTAAACAAAACTATTTTTTAATGTTATGCTTCAACTTCTATGTTGTTTACTTTAATTCTTGAAAATTCTTCTATTGTCATTCTTTTGCTTACGTCTAGTAATTCTATCCCTATTATGTTCCCATCCTTATCTATATCAATTATCGTAAAATCATCCAACTTTTTATTTTTAGAGAATTCTCCATGATTAAGCTCTATATATATTGCATCTGCTTCCTTATCGTAGTCTATTTTCATATTTATATCCAGTAAATGGTGATTATCTTTATATTGTTTTCTGTCCTCTCGCAGCAAATTTCTATTATCCCTCTTCCAAGATTCTTTTGATAATAATACTTGCCATGTTTCTTTATTATTTTATCTGGAAATTTTATCGCGTTTATGACATCGTCTTGAAGTAATTTTCTTTTTATTATCCTGTATTCTGCATGTTTTGTGAATATTATATTCATTTAGATAATAAGGATTTAATTTTAAAATGTATTGCTGAATATCTCTCGCAAAGTTTTCAGAATTTTTAGAATTTATTTATTCTTCAGGCTTTCAAGATAATTGTCAGCTTCTAGTGCGGCCATGCATCCAGCTCCAGCAGCAGTCACAGCCTGCATGTACCTGTAATCATGAACATCTCCCGCAGCAAAAACTCCTTCAATGCTTGTTTTTACAATGTCCTTAACAATTATATAGCCGTGATCATCCAATAATATTTGTCCTTTCAAGAATTCTGTGTTTGGCTTGTGCCCAATTGCTACAAAAACTCCTTGCATCTTTAGTTCAGTAATTTTATTAGTTTTCACATTTTTTATCTTTAATGCTTCCAGCTTTTCTTTTCCGACAAACTCCTGTGCTTCACTATTCCATATGAACTTCATGTTTTTCGTGCTGAAGGCTCTGTCTTGTAAGATTTTTTGTGCTTTAAGTTTGTCTCTTCTGTGTATAACTGTAACGCTTTTGGATGTTCTCGCAAGGTGCAGTGCTTCTCTCATCGCAGTATCTCCGCCGCCAATCACTGCTACGTCTTTATTCTTAAAAAAAAGCGAATCGCAAACAGCGCAGGCACTAACTCCTCTTCCTATTAGTCTTTTTTCGCTTTCTAATCCGAGCCATCTTGCAGAAGCGCCGGTAGCTATTATGACAGATTTGGTATTATACTCTTTTTCATTCGCAAAAAGTTTGAATGGTTTGTTTTTTAATTCGGCTCTTTCTGCGTCTTCATTTATAATATCAGCTCCGAATGATTTTGCGTGTTCTATCATTCTTTTCATTAGTTCCGGTCCTTGTATGTTCTTGAATCCTGGAAAATCTTCTACGTCTGTAGTTAGCATTAGCTGTCCTCCGGGCTTGCTTCCGGCAAGAACTAAGACTTTCATGTTTGCCCTTGCTGAGTATATTGCTGCTGTTAGTCCTGCTGGTCCAGAACCGACTATTGCAAGATCGTAAGAATGTATCTTTCTGCTCTTTTTCATTATATAAAATTATAATTCTGCCATATATTTAAGCTTTTTTAGTGCTAAATTATTATGTGTTATATTTCCTAACACTGTAAATTTCTCTGAGTGTTGAGAACTAATTGCCGATAATGTAAGAATTATTTTAAAAAGGTTTTTATATAATAATAATAGTCTACTAAATGCTATGAAGCTAAAGTCTGTTAATCCTTATACTGAAAAAGTGATGAAGGTATTTAGTTATGAAGGTTTAAGTTCTGCGTCTAAGAAATTAAAGATTCTGAACAACAACAAAGAGTGGGCTGATAAAGGCGTAGATTTTAGGGCATCATATATAAAGAATCTTGCTAGTGTGTTAACAAAAAGCAAGAATGAGTGTGCTGAGCTTATTTCAAAGGAGATGGGCAAGCCTATAAAGCAATCCATTTCTGAGATAGAAAAGTGTGCCTGGCTTTGCAGCTACTTTTCTGAGAATGCGGAAGAATTCTTGAAAGACAAATACATTAATACTGACTTCAAGAAAAGTTTTGTAACATTGCAGCCTCTCGGTGTTATTCTTGGGATTATGCCTTGGAATTTCCCTTTTTGGCAGGTTTTCAGGTTCGCAATTCCTGCTATCTTACTAGGCAACAGGATTGCTGTAAAGCACTCAAGTAATGTGCCACAGTGTGCTTTAAAGATTGAAGAAATGATGAACAAAGCCTTGCCGAGGAATGTTTATAAGAATATTTTCTTGACTGGAAAAGATACTGAGAAAGTTATAGCTTCTGATTTTGTATCTGGTGTTTCTATGACTGGAAGCACTCATGCAGGTTCAAGGGTTGCTGAGATTTCCGGAAAGAACATTAAAAAAACTATTCTCGAGCTTGGAGGCAGCGATCCTTTTATTGTTTTGGATGATGCAGATTTGAGAAGTTGTTCTGCTTCTGCTTGTACTGCAAGATTCGTTAACTCAGGTCAGAGCTGTGTGGCAGGGAAAAGATTTATAGTGACTAGAAATTCTGCAGAGAGATTCATTGATTATTTTGTTGGTAATGTTAAAAAACTTCGCTTGGGTGATCCTTTGGACAAAAATACTGATATAGGACCTTTGGCTAGGGATGATTTAAGGACTGATATTGATCGTATGGTTAAAAAATCTAATAGCATGGGAGCAAAGATTCTTATTGGTGGAAAAAAAGTGGATGGTAAAGGTTTCTTTTATGAGCCGACTGTAATTGTCAATGTAAATAAACAGATGCCAGTAATGAGTGAAGAAACTTTTGGTCCTGTAGCTCCAGTCATTGTCGTGAAAGATGAAACTGAAGCTGTTGAATTCGCTAATAACTCAAACTATGGTCTTGGTGCTAGTGTTTGGAGCAGAGACATTGATAAAGCTGAGAGTATAGCAAGGAAACTTGATGCTGGCTTTGTTGCCATTAATGAAGTTGTAAGGTCTGATCCAAGGCTTCCTTTTGGTGGTGTAAAAAAGTCAGGTTACGGCAGGGAACTTTCTTATATTTCTTTGTACGAGTTTGCAAACATAAAGAGCATTGTTGTAAGCCGGACTTAAAAAGATTGAGAAAGAAGAAATTCATCCCTATGTTTTCTAAAAAATGTGCTTTTTTAGTTAGGAATTAGTTCAGAAGTTCTTTTAATTTTTTAACTTCATTTATGTCTATGTCGTATTTTTTTTCTTGAAATACGCCTTTGAAACTGTTGATAAATTCTTTTTTCTCTATTAGTTCTAGAAGTTTTTTTATGTTTTCTTCTATTATGTTTTTATTTCCAATTTTTATATATTCTTTTATTATTTCTATATCTATGTTTTGGCAGAGTGCTACAATGTCTCTGAAGTCTGTTAATCTCCCAGAATGGACTTTTAGTGCTATGATTATTTCTTTGTCTGGAATGATTGCTGTCACTTCTTTTTCTGTACCTATTATTTTTCTTTTTTTTGAATGTTTTTCTACTTGTTCTAGGCTAAATGAGGCGTTTGTAGTTCTTGAACCTATTCCGTTGATTAAAATGTCTATACTTGCTGGTGGTTTTTCTTTGGTTTCATATCTTTTGAACTCTGAAGCGTATACGTGTTCTAGTTCTTTGTTTATTGAGTTCTTGAATTTGTTTTTCTTTAGTATTTCTTCAAATTTTTTTAGGTCTTCTTTTTTTATTATGATGTCTGCGTCTATTGAGAATCTATGTTTATAAGCACTAACTGCATATCCGCCAACAATTATAAATCTTAGATTATTATTTACAAATTCATTTAATACATTGAATATTATATTCTCTCTTTTAACTAAATCAAACATTTGTTGCAACCTCTTTATACTTCACTTCTATTTTTTTGTTGTATAATTCTTTTATCATTTCTAACGCTGGTTCAAAATTGTATTTATTTTTTTCCATAAACTCAATTGTTTTATTTAAGCTGTCTACTGGGGTATTTTCACAATAGCTCTTATCAAAGTTGTCTAAGTATTCGACCTGATAAAACACACCATTTTTTTTGTTAATTTTTAATTTTAACTTTTTACAGTATTTTTCAAATAACTTTTTATCTTTTGATTTTACTTTTATAAATATTGGATAATAATCTTTGTATCTTGCAATATTGTATCCTCCTTTTGTCCATATATATACAGAATCTATGTTTGTAAAGCTGTAATCTATTCCGAATAAACTTAAGTCTTCATAATAAAATTTTGGGCTTTTCTTGAAGGTATTGTTTATGTACTCTAATGTTATTTTATAGAATGGATTGTTTTTGTTTAAATAGACTTTCATTCTTGTCAAAGTAAAAACCCCTATATCTGCTAAGTCTTTTATCCATTTATGCGTCCAGCCGTAGCTTAAACCTATTCTTTTAGATATCTGACTAATAGAATCTTCTTCTCTGCAAGAAATTAATATTTTCAATGCGTAAGGGTTAATTACATCCAAATTCATGTTATCATTATAGTGATAAGTTGTATTTAAACCTTCCTTTTCTAAAAAGTGTGCTTTTCTTTATAATAATTTCTGTTATTAAAACACTAACAAACATGAACATGTTGAGTTGAGCGGAAAAAACGAAAGCAGAAGGTGATTATGAAGGAACGTGCAAAAATAAAGCATACACAGAAGTCTATCCAAGTTTATTGGGTGGAAAACACAATGGAAGAGGGGGGAGTTATTTATGCAAAAAACATTACGCACAAGAACAAAAAATATACAGAGATAGATTAACTGCTTGGATTATAAAATAATAAAGATTATGAAAGAAGATTTAAGTATTAAATTATTTCTATATTATTTATCACAATTTCTTCAACAATATCAAAAACCCAAGGTTCACTTATACTCTTTCTTTCAATTTTCCTAAACAACAAATATTTATCTGGAAAGGTATGAACTATTAAAACAAATTCATCTTCATTTTTGTTGAATAAAGATATGTTAAACCATTCCTCTATAATACTCATCTTTCCATTGACTTTACCAGTATTAGCATCAGGTTCTAAACGAAGAACTTCGAAAACTTCTTTGTTGATCATTACCTTATTATCTTTCTTTAAGTTACCTAAATTCTCTATTAAATCATTAGAAATTTTAAATTGTTCCATAGAGGGGTGATAATATAAGAGATAATAAAGTTTTCTACAAGAATATAAAATCATCTGCTAAAGTTTTGACTACAAATTATTTATATTATAATCACTAAAGCATTAATTCATAGACTGCCAAGAGAAGAAAGATTAGAGAAAAAACATCAATATTATATTAAAAATAAAGAAAAAATAGCGATTTACGATAGAGAAAGAAGAAAAAGTAATATAGAACACCATAATAGGTTAAAAAGAGAATGGTCTCACAATAATCAAGAACTATCTAAAAAATACAAAATGATCCAGCACTACAGAATAAGGCAAAAACATCTTACACTCCAATACTTAGAAAACGAAGCTTATAAGCCTTATATCTTAAAATTCTTTGATTCAGTTTCCATAAAGTTACTTGCTCATCTACTGGCCAAAACTTAAGATTTATAAACAAACTATAATCCACAAGTAACAGACGCCAAGGTCGCCTAATCTGGTATGGCACAGGATTGCTATAAATTATTGTAAACATCCTGCGTCCGAAAGGACTTGTGGGTTCAAAAACCGTAGAGCACTATCCTAATTTTTTGATTTTGGTGCTTTTCTATGATTGATAGTCCCATCCTTGGCGTTTACATAAATAAACATAGTTCTATTTTATCAAAATATGTATAGTGAGAAATAAGTTTAGAACATTCATATTATAGTAATTTTATTTTATAGATTTTCGTCCTTCAGTCGATACTTTAACTGCACAAGTTTTTGAACAGCTGTATTTGAATTTTTCATCGCATTCTTCGCAGCATATAAACAATTTGTCGCAATACTTATTTGCACAATTTATATATCTACCTGAAGGTTTATGGCATTTCTCGCAGAAACTTATGGCTTTATTCTTCTTTCCGGAAGGCAGAGATAACCTATCATCAAATACAAAACATCTTCCATAAAAATAGCTGTCTGGGAATTTTCTGATGTAGTTTAGTATTCCTCTCTCAAGCTGATAAACATTCTTGAATCCCTTTTTTATCAAGTATGAAGAAGCTTTCTCACACCTTACTCCTCCTGTGCAGTACATTACTAATTTTTTATTTTTGTATTTACTAAGATTTGGAACTATCATCTTAAAATCCCTAAAAGTTTCTATTCTGGCTGTTACAGCATATTTGAATTTTCCTATTTTATGCTCGTAGTCATTTCTTGCATCAACTATTACAAAATCTTCTTTATCTTCGTACATTTTCTGCAGTTTTTCAGGAGATAAGTATTTTCCTATTTTTCTGATATCGACTTTAATTCCGGATGTAACTATCTCTTTTCTAACTCTGACTATCATCTTCTTAAAAGGATGAAAGCTTGATGTTGTTTTATTAAATTTAATGTTGGAGAATATTTTGTTCTTAATCAGCTCTGTTTCATAAAGTTTTATTTGTTTTCCTGTTCCTGATACAGTGCCATTTATTCCCTCTTTGCTTAACAGAACTTTCCCTTTTATGCCTAGACCATTGCAATATGCTTGGTGTTTGTCCCTGAATTTCTTAGGATTCCTTATTGTTATATACTTATAAAATGATAATACTGCTAATTTCATCTAATATTATGTAATGAGTATATCCTTTTAAATTTAACTACTCAAAAATTAATAGAAAAAATTGTG
>CAYJAX010000006.1:0-14822 GCA_964368545.1 Candidatus Woesearchaeota archaeon
AAAAACTCCAGAAAGCATCACAGGATATTCAGGAGTTGATACTTGATTCCCAAATGCCTAAAAACATTAAGGATGCTGTAATAGATGCGTATGAAGACTTGAATGTTGACAGGGCTGTAAGCAAAGCAATAAGCAACAATACACTAAATTCGCTTATCAAGACAGGCAGAGATCTTCCTTTTGTTGCTGTGAGAAGCAGCGCCAACTTAGAGGACCAGGCTGAAGCATCTTTTGCAGGACAGCAATCTAGTTACTTGAATGTTAAAGGCAGGGATGATGTTGTCCTGGCTGTTCAGAAGTGCTGGGCTTCACTATTTACTGCAAGAGCTATATACTACAGATCTAAGAATAACTTTTCGCATGATATGGCTTTCATAGCTGTTGTTGTGCAGAGAATGGTAAACTCTGAAATATCAGGCGTGATGTTTTCTGTAAATCCAGCAACAAACAATGAAAACGAGATAATGATAGAATCAGCATTTGGATTGGGTGAGGTAGTAGTAGGTGGCGAGATTACTCCCGACACTTACATCATTGACAAGAATAATCTACAGATGAAATCAAAGAAGATTGCAAGACAGGGGTATGGAATATTTAGAGATATTTTTACTGGCAGGAACATAAAGAAGAAGTTAAATAATGATGAAGGGAGTAAACAGAAAATTAACGATGATGAAATAGTCGGTCTTGCAAGGTACGGAAAGATTCTTGAGGACTACTATAGAAAGCCTATGGACTCTGAGTGGGCTATTGAGAATAACAAGATATACATAGTGCAGACAAGGCCTGTTACAACATTGCTGAAGAAAAAAACTGAAGTTCCTCAAATAGATTATGCAAAAGTAAAAATATTACTTAATGGACTTGGCTCTAGTCCCGGAATAGGAGTTGGAAGAGTAAAAGTTATAAAAGAAATTAGTGAACTCGGCAAGATCATTAAGGGAGATGTTTTAGTAACAAAAATGACTTCTCCAGATTTTGTCACGGCAATGAAAAAAGCAGTTGCTATTGTTACAGATGAAGGAGGAATGACTTCACATTCAAGCATAATATCCAGAGAAATACAAATTCCCTGTGTTGTTGGCACAGAAAAGGCAACACAGTTTTTGCATGACGGAGACTTGGTTACTGTTGATGGCTCTAATGGCATTATTTATTCTGGTGACGTAAATTCTGATTTGTCTAAAAATGTCTCGGAAGATAAGCACGAGAATATTACCTCTGTTGAAGAAGCTGAAAATTTAGTCACAAGAACTAAGATATTTATGAATCTCGGAGAGCCTGAAAAAATTGATGAATACAGAGAATTGCCATTTGACGGCATAGGGTTAATGAGAATGGAATTTATAGTTACAGGAAATATAGGCAAGCATCCTTTATACATGATCAAGAATGGGCAGCAGCAGGAATATGTAAATAAATTGAGCGATGGAATCAGGAAAGTTGCAGGCGCAATAAGTCCAAAGCCTGTAATTGTTAGGTTCTCTGATTTTAAGACAAATGAGTACAGAAATTTAGATGGTGGCTTTGATTTTGAGCCTCATGAAGAAAATCCTATTATAGGTTGGCGTGGTGTTTCTAGATTCATATCTGAGGAGTTTATTGAAGCTTTCAGGCTCGAATTAAGAGCTATAAAAAAGTGCAGAGATGAAGGATTAATAAATGTACACGTGATGCTTCCATTTGTTAGAAAGCCTTCAGAAGTCACAAGGTGCTTGGAAATTCTTAAGAGTGAAGGTTTGGAGATGAGTGAAGAATTTGGAATTTATATGATGGCTGAAGTTCCTGCTGTTGCTCTGCTTCCTGAAGAATTTGCTGATCTACCGATTACAGGAGCATCTATCGGCAGTAATGACTTGACTATGGGGATATTGTGCATAGATCGCGATAATGCCAGACTTGGAAGAAAAGAATATTTTAATGAGAGAGATCCTGCAGTGCTTAAGGGATTGAGTAATATTATAAGAGGATTTAAAAATTATGGCAAGAGTGTTAGTCTGTGCGGGCAGGCAGCCAGCG
The DNA here is from genome assembly GCA_964368545.1 of Candidatus Woesearchaeota archaeon. Taxonomy (GTDB): domain Archaea; phylum Nanobdellota; class Nanobdellia; order SCGC-AAA011-G17; family GW2011-AR18; genus GW2011-AR18. The sequence continues at coordinate 2,020 of CAYJAX010000006.1, forward strand.
AATACGAGGATTTTGTTGAATTTTTGGTTAAGGAAAATATTGACAGCATTTCTGTTAGTCCTGATGCTGTTGCCAAGACAAGAAAATTAGTTGCTTCCATAGAAAAAAAATATTCAGCCTTAAAAACTAAATTGCCATAGCACTAGTAAAAAATACAGTTGTCTTTTATGATAAATTAAATAAAAAATGAGAAAAATATTTGTCAACATAGAAAAAGTCTTTGAGTATTGTGTAAAACTAAAATTCTTTTAAGTTTCTCTGTCTTTTCCTTAATTTTTCCATATATTTCGGAGGATCAACAGCTGCAAACTTGAATCCATAGTCTAATAACATTTTTTCTGCATTTGCTGTTATAGAAGGAGCCACTAAAATACCCCTTATGCTTTTTATGCCTTTAACTTCTTTGACTCTTTCAACATATCTTCTCAGCTGCGAAACTGCTGAAAAATCTGCCTTAAACCTTTTGCATTCTATGACTACTATATTATTGTTCTCATCACTGCATAATACATCTATGAATCCGTATTGAGTCTGTTCTTCTTGTTTCAGTGATTTAAGTCCTGGCTCCACTATTCCCGGGTTTTCATATATCATGTCTGACATGTCTTTCTCTGTTCCTGTTAACTGTATTTTATGCCCGTCTTCTATTCTTGCTTTATCGAAGAATATTATCTCGTAGATTATTATGTTCATAAACTCTCCCAGCGGAATGTTTGAAGATGACAAGACCAAGCTGTTTTCACCAACTCTTAATGTATGATCCGAGTTCTCTTTCATATAATTTATTGGTGCGTTTCCATTAGGCTGGTGAATCTGTATTGATCTGTCCATTTTTAGCATTATTACTCTCTGCCCTTTTGACAGAAAAGTTTCTGCTCTTCCAGAATAATTTATTTCACACTCTGCACAGAATACTATGAATTCCCCATTATTTAATGCACTTTTAAAATGCTCTATAAAGGCTTTAAAGTTCATTTTTTGATAGTTTATAGAATGTGTTTAAAGGCTTAATAACAGTTTATTAATCACTATATAGTAATTATAAATCGTAAGCTTTATAAATAAGTATATCTTCCTAAATAAGAGGTTAGAATACTAAAAATAATGGCAGAAGAACAAAAACAATCAAGGCTTGAAGAAAGAGTACAGCGTGCTTTAGATGATCATACATATGTCAATTACCAAATAAAACCAAGTTTTGAGAAGGATACTAACGATTACAAAGTAAGGGCAAGTATTTCTGATGGGGTTGTTGTCAATGGAGTGCCAAGAAATGCTGTAGGACTACCTGCCGACGAAGCCAAATTATGGTTAGACAGGATGGTCGAGAAGACAGAAAAGAAGGCAATAGAAGTTCTAAATTCAGAGGTCTATAGAATATTACAGGAAGAAAGACTCGGCGAATTATATGATGATGAAAGAGTAATGTACCAACTAAGCGTAATAGCAAACTTAGCTGATAAAGGAATAAAAGTAGAAGGACTAAGCAATGACTTAGAGAATATAGCAGGAAAATATGTAGAAGGCGTGAGATTAAAAAAAGCGTTAGACAAAGATGATAAACCTACTTACATAAAAGCAGTAAGGGACAAACTAAATGATGAAAAAATAAGCGCATTAGACGCCTTATACACTGGAACCGTTCTAGGAAGAAATGATGAACCAGCAATAAAGCATCAGGCTTCAGAAATAGTAAGAGTAAACATTGAAACTGCAATAAGGGCTTACAAAAATCTAGAAGCGAAAAGAAAGAAAAATGATGAACTTAATAAGCCTTACAATGAATTAAGCAATGCAGTGAATGAAGCACTAGAAAAGAACAAAGAAAATGGAGCTTACCTATCTGCTTATGACGCAGTACTTAATGCTTATGCAGCTCACAAAATTAGAGCAGAAGCTGCTAAGAAAGCTGAATCTACTGCGCAAATTGAAGTTGAAGCTGCTGCCTGAACAGAATCATAAATATAAATAATTATTTTTTTAAAATTTGCTTAAATATTTCTCACATTTGCCCTGATAATTTTCTCATCCTTAATCAAATTCTTAGTTATCTCAACTAGTTTTTGGACAAAGTCTTCAGATTTTTTCTGCAAATCTTCAATTTCTCTGCCTTTAATTTTTGTAACCTCGCCGTATACAACTTCTTTGGCTTTTTTTCTAACGTCCTCAAACCATTCAACATACTCCCTGCTGAGAACCTTTCTCTTTACAAGATGCTCGTCAAGAAGCTGAGCTAGATGTTCTGGTGAAGGAGGAACAACATGAAGTGCCATCAGTGCAGAATGGCCGGCATCAACCATTGCCCAATAAAAGCCTTCAACACTGTTAAGAATATGTGTATTGGCCCTTCCCAAGTGAATGCCTGATCTTTCCATGGTTGTGAATACAGCCTCAGGAGTAGGCCTGATTCTTCCTTTGGCAAGCAAAACTTTTAGAGGATCAAAAAATCCGCCTATGTCAATAAGAGGCTCGCCGTACCTCAAGACATTTATTACTAGAGGCTCTCCTACTCTAAGCTCTTCCCAGAAAGCAGTCAATGTTACAGTATTGATGTGCAATTCTTTAGTGTATTTCTGCAAGGCTAAAAGTTTAGATAATTCCGCTCTATACCAAGCTATAAGTTCTTCATCCCAGTTGACAGTGCAGTCATCAATTATTATTATTATGTCTATGTCGCTCTTGGATGTGGAAGAATTCTTCATTGCAGAGCCGAACATCGCTATGGCTTTTATGACTTCCCTGAATTTTTTGTAGCACTTGCCTGAAAAATCATAAGCTATATCCAGATCTGTTTCTAACTTCTTTCTTGCCTCCTTTTTCTTCTTCATTTCAATATTGGACTAAAACAAATATTTTAATATATAAAACTATTGATTGGGAGCTCCGCTGAACCTTGATGTTTCGCCACCAACTTGTCCGCCGACAGATTTTGGCAGGGTAGTAAAGCTGCTTCCGTACATGTTGAAATGTTGCTGAGGGAATTCTACAAAAGCTTCTCTGTATGGAGTGTAACTAAAACCAACTCTCTGCTCTGTAGCTATTGCCTCTCCGCCCCAATATGGGCCAGGACCTAGCTTGTATAGAGGGCTACCGAAAAATTCCAGAATATTAAGCGTAGGATTTGCACCTATCTCGCCGACAAATCCTCCAGCTTCAACAATGCTTCTAGGATGGTGCTTTAGCTTTCCTTCTTCCTCTAATACTGCCCACTTCTTTTCAAGCTCCTCCATAATTTCTTTTATTGGAACATTTCCCATTCCCGGAGGCAAGTGCGAGTCATGAAAACCAAAATTGTCAGTTATGTGAACGTGCCTGACAAGGTCAGCTATCTCTTTTGTCTCTTCTATAACTTTCTTCTTCAGTTCTTCGCCTTCCCAGCCTCCCTTCCTCAGATTATTGATGTGACCAACATCCCATGTTGCAGCTATCAGGTTTTCTGCTGCTGTTTTAGCTTCTCCTTCAGGAATGTTGTATTCTTTTAGTTTTTCAGCGAGCTTTTTCCTGCCCAGCTCAACTGCCTGCCTTAAATCACTTGCTCTTGACATTGGAGCGTTAACAAAGAAATTTTCTAAAGCTATGAAGGGAGTCTCCTTTTCCTTGCCATCTTTTCTCAGTTTTGCATACATCTTTGCAATAGCTCCTGAGACAGTTTCTGCTGTCTTTTCTATGGCAAACTCTCCCACAGGCTTCCATATCTGGGGAGGCTTCATCTGCGATATGTCTGTAACAACTATGTTAGACTGTGTTATTTGAGTGTCCAGTAATTCTTTTAATTTTTCTTCCCTATTCCTGAGCAGCTGCTCTGCCTTAAGCTTTGCAGACTCATTTTGTTCTTCCTCTGCTTTTTTCATATATGAATTTACTTCTGAGTCTATTTTATGTATATCCCTATATATATTCTCTATCTTCTCTCCGCCTTCTACATACTTATTTTTAAGGTGTTCATGTATCTTGCCGTATTCTTCTTTCTGATTATCGCTTGCATAATGTATAAACTTATTGTAAGTCTCTTGGTAGCTGGATGATAGCTTCCTGTTTATCTCTCTTATGTGGTTTTCCATCCTGTTAATATCAAGCAGGTTCATCTCGTACGTGTTCTTGTAGTTTGGATCTTCTATAAGTCCTGTTTTTTTCATTGCTTCATTTTGCTTCAGCTTCAGGTTAAGCTTAACTCTTAAATCCTCTATTTCTTTCTGAAATGTTAAAAGTCCTAATTTCTCCTCATCCCATCTTGTTGCATTTTGAGACCTTAGCTTTGTAAAAGGATCCCAGACTACTTTTCCTTCTTTCCCAGGTCCTAAATGCGCAATATGGTATTTTTCTTCGTAATCTACAGGCACAATTTCTCCTGTGTCGAGATTAACTGCAGTTATCGACCTTATATCTGAAGGCTCTAATTTCTCAACTGTAACCATCTTTCCATCTATTATCTTTTCCTCATACTCAGGATTGCCATCCTCATTAGTCTTTATTTTCATAAGTCCTTTTTCGTATTCCTGTGATCTCATATGGCCTGCATGGAATACTACAGGAACATTCTCTCCGTTGCTAAGCTTGTGAGCTCTCTCAAGTATGGAAAAAACTTGCTCTTCTGCAGTTTTTCTTTGCTCCTCTCTCCACCTGTTCTGCCCTTCTGCTGTTGGAAATCCTGCAAGATCAATAAGAGGAGCATGCACTGAGACTTTGGCATCTGTAAGCTTGGCAAGTCTCTTGATTTCATCAAAATGCTGCTGGGGTATAAACTCAAACTTGTCAGCAGAAATAGTTCCTATCTCAATGTTCTTGACTCCCTGATTCAGGCTCTTGCCGAATTCTTCAAGCTGCTTGGCAACAAGAGGGGACGTAGGAGCTCCTAAGTGGGACATTGGGATATTCAGATGGCTCTTATCCATAGAACTACTATAAGATTTATAGAAAGCCATTTTTTATTCACCTGAATTAAAACAGCTATAAACGTATTTATAGTTTTCTGTTTATTGATCCTGCAGAAATCCTGTTTTTTATAATCGATGTGAAAGCTTCCAGAATATTCATTTTAGTGAATTTTAACAGAAGTTATGGTAATAATATATTAAATTACTAAATAATATCATCGGGTATTTCTTTATAGTGTTTCTACTGAAAGACAATTTCTTCAAAGACTTGCCATGCCATGAGTTTTTTTGTATATGTTGTATACAGAAAATGCTAGTTTCTTAGCATTGTCTACGGCAATATTATTGAGCTCAGATTCTATAAACTTCGTCTTTGGAGCCTTGAAATGAAAATTTCCTTTCAGTGGCTTGAACATTTCCTTGAAAGAGTTAACAACTCCGGCGAATGGATTTTCAGTTTTTCTGACTTCTTTTTTTCCCTCTTTTGCTTCCTCTTTTGTATATTTCTCTATTTGGTCTTCTACTTCCTTCAGGCTTGTTCCAATATAATTTTCTATAAGATCCATATCTTCATAGAACTCGATGCTTTCAAGAATCTCTAGGTCTGCACTATCCATGCTGAACCCGTTGAATGTAATATCTGTTCTGCCTCCATGCACATACTGCCTTCCGCCCTGGCCTGAGAGAACAGACGGAACGCTTCTGAAGTGCATGGCTACTTCTATAACAGTATAATATTTATTCTCAATTTCTAGATCCTTGAATGATTCATGAACTTTGCCAGGCTTTATCTCCTGTTTGCCGTAAAGCTTAACTTCAAACTCCATGTTGCTGAAAGCATTCACAATATCAGGCCTGTTAAACTCCTTCATTTTTAATTTCTGAGCAGCTTTCAAATAAGGCTTGACCCAATTAGAATACATCTTGAGAGTTGCAATCTGGGACTTTAAGTAAGCCCTTTCCACATTATAGCGGGTTTTTATTTCCTTTTCACTGACTTTGACCCAAGCATTGTATTCATGCAGTTTTCTCTTGAGTATTGTCTTTACTCTCTCGTTCAGGTCGATTTTTTCTAAAGATTCAACATCATTCACATGAAAGAAAGCATCTCTTATAGTAACAAAGTTAAGGTCTTGTGCTAAAAGGTTTATGCTCGCCCTTCCTTTTCTAGCATCAACTTGGTCCATCCATATGCCTTTAAGCGATCTTATGGCAGCATCTTTTTCATCTTTATCTGGTTCGTTCTGTTTGTCGTATGTTTCTATTCTTATCTCAAACTCTTTAAGGTCATATATAAGATTTAATACGCTCTTGATTATGTTGTTTATCGTACCCATGTATTCCATTGCTTTTTGCTGCATGAGTGTTGATCTCTGGCCTATCTCGCCGAAATATCCTGAGCTTACAGAAGCTTCCATTTCCTCGCTTCCTTTCCAGACTTTCAAATTTAGTCCTCCTGGCTTGGTGTCTCTCATGAAATCCAGCATCCAGAAATAGATATGCTCCATTCCCTCTGAAAGAGAATCATAACTCAGGCTAAATGTTGCTTTTCGAGATTCCAGAAGCAGAGGAGTAATTAGCTTGACTATATCCCTAGTTTTGTCCTTGTAGTCTTCATCTTTATAAATTTCTTTCAGAAAATACATTTTTTCCTTGTCGTCTTTTTTTTCCTTGAGTTTTTCATTAATCTCTTCTATAGACAAGATCTCTTTTTCTATCATACAAAAACTATTTATACTAATTTATATATAAACATTTTTGTTATGAAGTTATTCAGATGGTTTGGAAGGCATAAAGAAGATGGAGATATTAAGCCCGAAAATGAAAATTCTGACAGTACAGAATTCAAGCCTGCTTTTGAAGATACAAGCTTGAGATTCCCGACAGCTCTGCCAGCCCAGAGTCCATCAAATACTGATATGCAGCTAATGCTGGCAAAACTTGAGCTGATAAACCAAAGGCTTGAAGTTATGGACAGAAGGCTTCAGATTATTGAAGAAGCAGCTCGGGAGAGCAAGTAGTTTGAGAAATGATAAATTATATAATTCTGATAATCATCCTATTATTTTTTGATTTCGTGACAAAATTGTTCTTTAAGGGAAAGCATATTCTGTTATTTAAGTATCTTAGCGTTAATTATGTAGAAAATACTGGGGCTCTATTCGGAATTTTTAAGGACAATAATTTATTGTTTATTATATTGACACTAATCTTGATTTTAGTTATCTTTTATTTTTTTAGTAAATATGATGATATGAGATTCGGGCTGAGTCTTATATCTGCTGGAGCGATGGGGAACTTAATAGACAGGATTTCTTATGGTTATGTTGTAGACTTTATAGATTTAATGATATGGCCTGTATTTAATCTCGCCGACTTATTTATAACTCTTGGAGTTATGTTGTTGATATATAAAGAAATTAATGGAATCTATATTGAAAAATTATTTTGAAAATCAATATCTGTTCTGTATTTATTTTTTATACTTTTTTGCTTAGCTGTTTCCCATGTCCTTCATAAATAATTTTATTTGCTTTCCTGAATTTTTCTAAAATTTGTTTCTACTTTGTTTACTACTTCATTCCAATTTATTGCATGACAAAACAGTGAGTGCGTTCTAAAAGAATAAGACTGCCCCGAGCGAGAATTTCTCAACAGATAAATGGAAGAGCAGTAGGATCGCCGGATATTACTGCCCTTGATTTTAGTCATCTATTGTTTTGAACTCGCGTCAGAGCCTCGAAAGGGTTACAGTACAGATAATGTATCTCTATCCTTGACCGGGCTAGACGATCGGGGCATAATCTTTGTGAACTATTTGTTTTTATAAAGCTTTTCTCTGCCCTGGCTCTGTCCTTAGTTGTTTTATTTTTTTAAATTTTAATCAATTATATATTATTTAGAAAGAATATAAACGATAGTACATCAAGTGTCGATACAAACCAAGATATAGTCTTTTAACTATGCTTCTAAAGTAGCTCTTCTTTTAGAAAATTTCCCCATTCAGTAAAGTTGTTTGGCTTTCAAGAATTTAATATTGTCGGAACTCTTGTTGGAGGGTATACCCAAGCAAAGAATCCAAAATCATGTTCAGAAATTTGCTTTTTTAATCTACAAGCGTAATCTTTTTTATTTCTTTTATATCATTTAAATAATCATGATTTTCACTTATTAGAATTCCAGGAGAATTTATACAAATACATTTTATTAATAATTCATTCCCATCAGATTTTATAATTTTATTACCAACAACTTTTAAACTTTTCATAATTTTTTTTCAACTGTACTAATTTAAATAATTACCTCTTGCTACCAAACAGCAACCACGATGAGCTTAAATATTTTTCTTGGTCAATAACCACCTCCATATTGGAATAACTTTAATTTTCCTTTTATTTATTATAAATTCATCAGTTTGGTTGTAAGTGAATATAATACCTTCATTTAGTTTGAACTTTTCCATTGCCTCGATTAAACCATTTATTTCTCTTTCTTTATTATCATTATTTAACTCATAAGTTACTTGAATGGTTTGTATAATCTTTGATCTATCCTTTATAATAAAGTCACATTCGTTTTTCTCTTGGAAATAAAGTATTTCTTTGTATTTTTTTCTTAAATTTATAAAAGCTAGATTCTCTAATAATCTTCCTTTATCATCAAAGAATGAAGCAGAGTTTCTAATAGTTAATCCATTGTCAATTGAGTAGACTTTCTTTGGGCTTACAAGAGTTTTCTTATAAGAATAATCAAATTTAGGAATAGTAAAAATCAGGTAAGCATCCTCAAAATAAGAAATAAATGAAATGACACTATGTACTGATCCAAACTTAAAATTCTTTTTTAGAGAATTATAAGTAAACTGTTTGCCTACATTAGTTAATAGATAAATTGCAAGCTCTTTTAATTGCTTCTGGCTTCGCAGTTTATACCTAGTAGCTATATCCCTATTTATAAGGTCATTTAGTAATATTTGCAGTATATCTGGTCTTTTATACTGCAGATATTCGGGGAATCCGCCTTCATTGAGATAATTTTCAAATGAGTTAATATTAGCTTCTTTTTTTGCAATAGTTAAGAATTCTTTAAATGAGAATGGAAATATTTCATGAGTCAAATGTCTTCCAGTAAGTTTAGTCCCTAGTTCTTTGCTTAATAGAGAGGCATTAGATCCAGTAATAACAACATATTTTTTTAAATCTATAAGCCTTCTTACATAAATCTCCCATTTTTGAATATTTTGTATTTCATCAAAAAAGTAATAATCAGATTCACCATATTCTTCATGAAATATCTGATCTAATTTTTCAAAATCATTTACATTAAAATCAACTGCACGAGAATCTTCAAAATCGAAATAATAAAAATTCTTTTGTTTTTTCATTATTTGGCGAAGTAGAGTACTTTTTCCGCATCTTCTTATTCCAGATAGAATAATTGCAAAAGGAAGATTAATATCTATTCTGGCTCTTTCTTCCCTAACAGTACCATTATCAAACTGGTTAAGCTCATCTCTCTGCAACTTGATTACATTCAACAATTTTTCTTTATCCATCATTTTGAGCAGTAATTAGAGTTTATAAATGTTATCATTATTAATGCATACTATTGTGCTTTAGTAATGTATACTATTAATAACTAAGAACTAGAATAAATTGTAATAAAAATAGTCTTGCTACTAGACAGCAACCACGATGAGCTTAAATAATATTATACATTTACTAATAAAATAAAAGATGGACTGTGTGCAATGATTGCAAAAACGCAGAACCGTTAAGAAAAAATAACCAATAGAAGCTATAACAAAAAAACCAAGACAAAATAATAAAACCACAAAACAAACCTTATACCAACGAAACAGTTCTTGTCGGTGAAAATAATGAAATTCGCCGACGCCAGGATTTGAACCTAGAATTCCTTGCGGAACTAGTTTTCTTGATAAGTTTCGAGATTCGCCTATTTTTATTATCTAGCGCCTTACCAGATTAGGCTACGTCGGCGTATCTAAGTGGTAAGAATTGTGTTTTATTTAAAAATATTGCTTTGTCGCTACGAGAAGCCTACAAGGTTTAAATCATCATAAACTAAAGAGAATTTTGCAAAATAGTTTTGTCTCACAGGATAGAACAAAGGTAAATATAAATATTAGTAAGATAATATAAAATTGTGTCAAGAATAATAAATCATCTGACTTGGTATTCAGTTTACCACTGACTAACTTTGCAGATCTTCAAAAGAAATGTTTATATAGCTAAAGAGATTTTATAGCTAAGTAAAATAAAAGGGGGCTTAGTGGATGTATGAAGACGAACTAGTATCTCAGATTTTAAACAATCCAATCATAGCCTTTGATATTAATGGCAAAGTGATATTCTGGAACAATTCTTCTGAAAAATTATTCAAGTACAAGAGAAAGGATGTAATTGGAAAATACTTGCCGTTTATAACTTCAACCTCGAAATATGAGATTGAAGCTGTAATAAGTAAGACAATGGAAGGCAAGCAGATGAATTTTAAGACACAAAAAAGAGACAAGCAGGGAAACATCCTCGACTTGGTATTATTCACAAGCCCGATACGTAAAGAAAACAAAATTATAGGAGTCTCAGCAATTATCAAGGAATCATCTTTTCTTAAAAACTTGTCATATATCCCTTTAGAAGATATAGCAGAGAGAGAACAAAAAAGAACATTTGTCGATATAAGAAAACTGATAATTATTTCTTTGGAGAAAAGCAAGAAGACAATAAATCAGATAGCCTTGGACTCTGGAGTTAACTGGAAAACTGTAGAAAAACACCTCACATACATGATAGGGAAAAGACTAGTCAATGAAGTATTCAGTTCAGAATATGTAAGAGTATTTGAGCTTACAGAGCAGGGAAAAGCCTGCTTTGAGATTATAAAGAAAGAAAGCAGGGACAGAATAGTCAAGAAATTATTTCTATAAAATAAAAGTTGGTTATACAAGATTTAGTTGAGAATAAAGTTTTAGAAATTCAAATCAATGCATTAAAATAATCAGTATATTTCTATAGGTTTAATCCCATGTTCAGGCGGCACTCTAAATTTAATTCTATTTGCTGCTGCATTATCTGAAGGCTTTAATACTACGATTTTTGATGGCAAAAGTATATCATTTTTATTAGATGACACTTCAAAATTTACTGGATCCGAAGTCATTCTGTACATAACACCACCATTAGTTAAGCCGCTATCTGCATGACCCAAATAATTAGCCCCGAATGTGTCCTGCCTGAAATCTACAGTTAGGTTAGAAAGATAACGTCCTTGTAATCCAAAGTCATGTATGAATAGCCTGTATAAACGGCAATAAGATCCAGATAGTCTATTATTTGCCTGTCTTTCAACACAATTCACTTCAACAGGAATATAGTTATTTTTATAATATATTAAAAAGTCATACGGCTTAAATCCTCCTTTAGAAGCTTCAGGATATGTTGACCAAGAATCAAATTTTAAGGCTTTATTATTTTCTAGTTTGTATAATTTAATAAGACTGCCTTCTTCGCTAAAGGCAATAAAAATTGTGTTTGTGTCTGTATATGAAGGTCCAACTCCAGCTTTAAAGCCTTGATTTTCTAAAGTGTTTATTGCTTTAAGCTTAACTACATGTGCAGACAGCCTTGGATTAGCATCGTCTATAGTTTCATAGAGATCAGCAGCATCATTAGATAGTTCATATTCTTGATATGCTTTGTCACTGACTAAACAGTTTGGACATGATCCTCTTTGTGTCTGTGTTGGGATTGGTTGTTTTATATTACAAACTCCGCCAGTTTTTGCACTGCATAAATATCCAGACGAGCATGTGCCTTGTTTTCTAGGTCCGCCCATGCAACTTGCTTCTTCTCTTACAGAACTTTTAGTATTATTGATATCTCCTTTTATTTGAGATATTCTAGTGTGAAATGAACTGCCTGTAAAAGAAGTATTATCAGAATTATAGCCGAATGCAATTATTGATATAACAAAAACCACTCCTATTAAGATTCCTGTTACCCACTGTCTTTCCATTAGTTTTATTCGTGAAATTAATCTATATATACATTTCGGTTTGGGATTTTGTTGTGTTAAAATTTTCAACCAGAAAAATATTAAGGATCTTACAATAGATCTAAAAGCCAGAAAGGTTTATAAACATAATAAAGTATGAAGTTACTTTGAGAATATTTAAAAATAAGGTGATGATAAAATGAAAAAGTGGTTGTTTGTAAATAATACAGCTGAAGTCTGTCTGAAGAAAGAAGTTTACTTTCAACCACAAAAGGAATGCAGCATAGTTCTTAAAGACAGAGAAAAAGTGAATTCAAAAATGGCAGAACTTGTAGCATACGAAGACATTTCTGCAAAAATGACAAAACTAGTCAGGAGACTACCAAAAAAATGAGCATACTCGACAGCGTCAGAGAAGACCAAAAACTGTGGCTGGCTGACGGAAAAGTGATAGGCAGCGTAAGAGAGCTGTATGAAGTCTTAAAAAAGATGAAAAACAGTATATTTTCTTGCCATGTCAATGAGGAAAAAAATGATTTCTACAGTTGGGTTAAAGAAGTATTCAATGATAGGAAGTTGGCAGATGATTTATTGTGGTGCACAAACAAGGAATCAATGCTGTTCTGCTTAAAGACGAAGATAGATGAAGCAGAAAGGGCAAAGTTGTTTGACATGCTGCCAAAAGGCTATGGAAAAAATGAAGACAAGAAGATAACAAGCAGAAGTTCATTCAATAAAAAAGTTGACGAGACAAGAGAAAGGGCAGAAGTGCTGAAGGAACTGCCAAGAGCATGGACAATGGAAAAGATGAACAGCGAGAGAAATATCTTAAAAAAACAGTCTATTCCAACTGACATGAAAAAGATAAGAAAAAATCTAAGCACAAGAAAGATTGTAAGGAAAGTTATAACA
>CAYJAX010000007.1:0-14089 GCA_964368545.1 Candidatus Woesearchaeota archaeon
AGAAATGATACAATATTTCAACAGTAGAAGCATAACCCCAAGATTCATAGAATCAATGTCCACAAGTTCATTCAATGCTCCAGGGCAGAGAGTTTTTGAAAATGTAATTAAAAAATCTGTTAGAAATCTAAAATTGAAAAGTTCATATTTATGGGGAATAAATGAATATGAATCAGAATATGGAAATTTTGAAACATTAAGATGCATATGCTTTGACAGGAAATGTGACATCTGCCCAGAAAATAATTTCATTCACATTGATCAAAACTACAAGATAAGGCCTTGTAATTTAAGGCAGTTTAAGATACAGGCAGAGAAAGGAAACTGTTCAGAAAAATTAAAGAATGCACTGGATTTCCTTTCAAAACAGACAGGCATACCAGAAGAATACAAAAAACTGTGGGGAAAAGAATACAAACCACTAAGGATAGTGAACTAAAATGACAGGACAAATAGAAGTAGAGTTCATAGGACCAATAAACGAAAAAAAATACAAAGAACTAAAAACCTTATTTGAGAAAGAGGGAAAATTCAATAAGGAAAAAGAAAGGTTATCATTAATGTATTTCAGGGACGGAAAAATACCCAGAGATATTACAGAAATAAAAGATGAACTGGTAGACTTAAGATTTAGGGTCACAAACAAAGAACCAGAAATAGTTTTGAAATACGGAAACTTCTCAGGAAGCCATGCAAGAAAAGAAGTTAGTATTAATTTAGAAAAAGACAATGCAAAAGACCAGATAGAATTGCTAAATCTATTGGGATGGAACAGGGGAGTAATTTATGCAACAAGAACTTTTGTTTATGTTTATCACGGAATTGAATTTTCTCTTGTTGAAATAAAAGATTATGGTTATAATTTTGAGGCTGAAATACTGACAACAGAAAATAAAGTAGAAGAAGCAAAAGAAAAACTATCAAAGGAATTAAAATTATTAAATTTGGAAGTTTTTGATGACGAAGGATTGAACATGCAATGCAATGCAATAAACAACAAGAAAGAATTAATTTTTGATTTTGCAAAACAATCATTTGAAGAACATCAGCAAAAGTTTAGTGAATTTTATTAAAAATTGGAGGTGGTGGGGGCTAGAAGTCACTTGTCTTATGATAATAACCCAATACTTGAATGGAAAAGCAAGGTGCAGTATAGAAAGAATACGCCTTATGTTTCATTAATAAGCCATCTCTCCACAAGATATAACTTGAGAAAAGGCAATATGGTAAACTGCAAGCTTGTAATTATTGGAGGAAAATTAAATGTTGTTATAGAAGTTGACTAATTGATATTAGAAGCAAATAATTTTTTGTCTAAATTTAGAAAACATTAACTAATTCTCAATCTTCTTAAATTTTGATAAATCCCACTCAAATTATTGGCAGTGAACCCCCTTTTGTAGTTAGCAACTGCTTTTCTTTCAAATTCTGGAGTTGTATCTCTTACGAATTGACCTACTGCCATACCCAAGTATTGTGGTAAAGCAAGATCAAGTTCCCAGATATCACCGACAACAACTATTCCATTTCTAGTTGTTTTAGCTTCTGCTACAATACCATCTAGCACCTCATAATAGTTTCTTCTTCTCAGGTAAACTGGCCTTTCTAAATCATTAACTTCTAGTTTTTCTGGAACACCATTAAATGCGTCATCGACTACAAATTTTTTTGCGCCACCAACTACTTTTATTCTTGAATGATCTGAAGGTAACTTTGATATTTTTGCTTTAACTTTATCAGTTGATGAATTAGTTACTATATATACCCTACTTCCAAAGAGGTTATAAACGTCTAGTAAAAAAGCGTTAGCTTCAGCTCTAAAAGCTATTCCCATTTTTTCGTAATTTTCATGGAATAATTTGTCTGTTAATGCTGTGAGCTGTTCGCCACCTAAGTCTTTACCTAATTTAATAGCTACTAATTCTAGTGCAGAATGACATGTTACTATTGGATCAGATGTAGCAGTAGCAACAATTTTTCCATTAAATTTCCAACCGTACTTGCTCGGATTTTGTTGTATTTCTGTTACTGCTTGCCCCCAATAAGTATCAAGTTCGCTCTTGCTTATCCCAAGTTCTCTAGCAGCGCCCGTTTTATAGCCTTCAACAAAACCCTCAGCCTCTTTATTCATATCTGTTAATGTGCCATCAAAATCTAAAGCAAGAGTATCTACAGAATTAGTTTCATTATCTAAAGTTCTATAAAATTGCGCGTCTCTCTCTCTCTCTCTGAACCATTGAAAGCTCCCGCGAAATGTCCGCAACTTGCTAAGCTACCTAAACCCAATAACGTAGCTAAATGTTCTCTTCTTGTTTGCATAGATTTCTAGCAATTATCCCATTTAAATAAATTGTTATTTTCTAAAATGTTATTTATTATTACTATTATTATGTTGGGAGCAAAAGTTCACCATTTCGCTCATACTTTTGTTGGCAATTTTGCTCACCATTTTGCGTACACTTTGGTATGCCCAAATGTCAAGCAAAAGTGTGTGGGTTAAAAATAAATAATATTCAACCAATAATTATTCTATGACCAAAAAGAAACGTTATGTTATGCTTGTAAGTGAAGAACAGGACATGATACTAAAAGAAAGAAAAGAGGTTTTCGGGTTTGCAAAAAAATCAGATTACATCAGATTTATGATATTCATGGATTCTTTTATCGAGAAAATTGATGATATTCACAGGGAGGTGTGTTCTAAAAATGCTGGAAAGAACGGGAAAAAGGACTAGGTCAAAAACCATAAGTATATCCATTGATTTGTGGCAGGAAATAAAAAAAGTCTGTGGCAATAATATCTCAATATCCTCCTTCATAAAAATGGCAGTAAAAAAAGAATTATTGAGACGAGGAATTCAAAAATGAAGGAAAATATCTTTGGCGACATGGACAATGATGAGCCATTAAAAATATACATGAAACTAATGTCCAAATTAAGAAATATTGTCAGGGAAGCGGAAATTGAACTGGAGGTACATAAAGATAAAAAATGATTTTCCAGTACCCAAAAGGGGATTCCAGAAAAAAAGAAAAAATCAGCATAAGGGTTGACGCTGATACCATCCAAAAAATAAAGGAAATATCATCTGAAAAAAACTGCGATTTTTCATCCGCAGTAAGGATTCTTTTACAAGAATCAATAAAAAAAGAAAAATAATTATTTCTTCACTGCTTCAATTTCTTTCTGCAGTTTATACACCATCTTAAACAAGTCCTGAACAGCATTAGGCTCAAAAAATCTGTCGGCAGCATTTAGTGTATTGTGGTGCATTTCAGATTTTATTTTGTCAATCTCTTCTCTTATCTGGATATAAGATTTTTCCTTCAACTTTTCCTGTTCTCTTATTCTTTTCCTGTCCAGAGGCCTTCCACAGTTTTCACATGCCTCATTTGTTACGCTGTTGCTTTTGTTGCAGAAAACACAGACTTTAATCTTTGGCTTGAATGCATTATAGCTGGGATCATTTGTATCAATCATACCTCTTTTAATCAATTCCATCTTAAATGCATCTTCCTGCTTGCTCATGTCGTAAGTTTTCAACTGCTTGGTTGTTGTCCATCTTGCGGCATGCTGAATTTCAACATCAGAATCTCCTCTTAATCTTCTGAATGTTACACCATTTCTTTTTAGGGAATAAGCAGTAATATTCTTATGAATATTCATATCACTGCACGCATTTCTCAGCATTTTATTTATGTTATGAGGCCTTAACTGCTTATACTTTTTTGTAGTCCCATTCGTATTAATGAAGAAAAAAGCATTTCTATCAGTCTTTAACGGATGCTGGTTGTACCATTTGTAGACATATGGAAAGCTGTCAATGCATTGAAGAAATCCTGTTCCTTCTTTTCCATGTTCACTAATGAATACTTTAGCATAATTATCGTACAGCTCAACATCCTTCATTTTAATGTACAATAATTCCTGCGGCCTTCCCAAGCTTTCTAAAGCTAAAAATAAGTAAGCCTGTATTTTTGGCTCTTTGCTGAAATAATTTAATATTTTCTCGAATTCTTCCCAGCTTATTCTGTCATTTCTTAGTTTCTCTTTGCTTTTATCGATTCTTGCACTCAAGTGTCTGACAATGTATGGCATAACAGTTTCATCAGGTCTGCCTCTTTCGTCTTTTTCAGGAAAAAGCAGTTTCCACATATATTTTGTATCTCTTATAAAATCCTGTTTGCTTTTCGGGCTCATATATACTTTGTGCATAAAAGCAACAATTTTGCCTACCTCTTCCCTGTCACATTCAGCCAAGTCTTTTTCAGTTGCATAACATATAACCTTCATTGTCTGAAGAAGCCTACACCTTCTTATGTAACTTGTATCTTTAGATTCAAAAACTCCAAACAATTTCTTAAAATAGTCCAGATTTTTCTTGTTTTTGCAATAATATTTGCATCTGCCACCGTTTAGTAATTTTCTATCCTTTGCAGGAATAGTTAATTTTTGCAAATTTTCTATAAAACTCCTATATCTTAGTTCACTATTGTAAATATCGTTTTCTGCCATTTTATCCTCCATAAGTTATTTTTATTTAAAAACTTATGTGGGACATCAACGCATGTGACTGCAGGTCATTCGCATGTCCCCCGCAAACTATTCAAATTCTGATGCGTAGTGCACTAAAGCATTTAAGCAATGATGCAAATATTTTTTTTCCTATTTTTCCATGAAGAGAATCTATTTAACGGAAGCTTTATATATAATTAGTAATTATTATAATTACAGGTGATTACATGTGTTATATTATAGCAAACACGCAAGAGAACAAATGGTTGAAAGAGGAATTTCAGAAAACGAGGTTGAACTTGCTGTAAAATCAGGAGCAAAAGAACTACAGAAACCAAACAAAGTATTGCATCACTATAGATATTTTACTGTAGTGACTAAAAAAGTAGGAAATTATGATTTTATAATTACTGTAAAACCGAGGTGGAAAAAATGAAATGTCCAACATGCGAAGTAGGAAATTTAAGAAAAAGCAAAGTAAAGGAATATATGTTTGGGATTTATTTAGGAGAGTTTCCAGCCCAAGTTTGTAATAAATGTAATGAATCTTTTACTAATTCTTCTGTAATGAGAGAAATTGAAGAGATTGCTAAGAAAAAAGGTATATGGGGTTTGGGGGCTATGACTAAGATTACTAAAACAGGAAACTCATTGGCTGTTAGAGTTCCTAAAAGGATTGCAGATTATTTAAAACTTAAAGATGGTGAAGAAGCGTACATACATCCCGATAAGGATAAACTAATTATAGAATCAATTGAAGACTAAAGAAAAATGTATCTTGAATTAATGAAATCTTTTGCTTCATTTTTCTAATTTCTGAACATTATAATGCACAACTCATACTTGATGCGTTAAGAAAAAACCAAAAGGCAATACATATTTTCATAAGTGAGGCGTTGACTTTTACTAAAAGATTACAAAGAAATAACAGCCCAAGCAACTATCAAGACTATACCTGCTCCAAAGAAACAGCCAGCCATCTTTCCCAATGCAGAACTTAATGCTGTTCTTTTTTCTTCTATTTTATGCTTTCTTAGGTATTCAGCTGTCCATCCTTCGAATAATCCTGCAAGTCCATCTGTTATAGCATTTGCTGCAGCCCCACCAACTATTGCACCAATTACGCCTGCAAAATCAGCACCAATTAAAGCACCTATAACAAGAAATCCGTTGTCTATAACACCAAATACAATGTCCGGCCACAAAGTTTCTATTTTTCTATTAAATATACTCAAGACAAAAAGGTGTAGCATTCCAAGCGCTATGAAAATTATTCCTATCCATCTCTTTTGATAAACGAAAAAAGTAACAGTTGCAATTACTATTAAAGATAGGATAATTACGCTTAATAAGGAATTAATTAAATTTTCTTTTTTCACTAATTATAACTATAAAATATCACTTAAATACTTTTCTTTCTATATTTGTTTCTTGTCTTTTAGAGCAACGGGAATATTATATTCTAGATTTTACTTATTTTTTTTATGAACCAAAGTCTTTGAAAGGTTGTAAATATTAACAAAAAGAATAGAATAATTGACGGGATTATTATTGAATTGCCCGCAAATGACATTACAAAAATTATTAATATCAAAAACAGTAATATCAGAGATGATAGCAGCATTGAAATGTAGGGAAAAATAATCTTTCTGAAATTATTAATCGCAAGATTTAATGCTTTAACAAAGCCTAAGTTCTGCTTTGATAATAAAACAAGATTAAAGTAATAAACTACTATCAATATAAAAACTGAGAAAGATAGCAGCACGATATTGTTATTTCCAATTTCTAAGTATAAGAATGAAAGATAGTTAAGAAACTGGATTATTGCAAAAAACAGCAGCAACAATGGCAATAAAGAATAAATTATGAAATATTTTATTTCTATGCTGCTGGAAAGCTTCCATATTAATGAATAAAATATTACAGATAATAACAATAATACTAAGGGGATTATAACTTGGTTTAGGATAATTGCCTTGTCTAAAACTTTTTCTACGTCGTCTAGCTTGGACTGGATATTGTTGCTGTCGTAAGTTGTAAGGCTCTGCTTTCCTAATTCCTCCTGGATCTTTGGTATGTCTTTAGAGAATTCCTGGACTTCTAAAAGGTAAGACCTTGTCTTGTCTCTTGAATAAAACAGAAGATAAATAACTATTATAGTAAAGACTATTTCTAAAAATAATGTTAGGACTAATTTTTTATGTTTCATTCTTTTTTATTGTAAAAGTTATATACTTCACCTGGATCTATTTTTTTATCTTTTTTAACTTCGAAAGATTTAGGTTTATCATCTTTAATTACCTTTATAATTGGGTAAGAGATAACTGGTTGTCTAAGATATGATTCAACGGTGATTGGTGCTTTAACATTAACTGTATCAGTTATGAATTTTATTCCTTTTTCAAGGTCTTCATTTTCAAGACCATCAATTATAGTTTTAAACCACGGAGAAGGCTTATAATTAAGCCAAAGGGGTATTTCTATTTCTTTAATCCTGACGCTGACAAATTTCTCATCATCAACTCTTTTCCATTTCCAGCTTCTATAAAAAGTAAATTGAATGTCTTCCTCTTTAGGATTGCTGTCTGCAACTTGAAGAATGGCAAGTCCTTCTTGTGAATCTTCAAATGTTGTTGTAGCAGGTTCAATGCTTTCTATTCTATTTTCTAGTAATTTTAGCACTTCCTCACTATCAATAGGTTCACCATTCTTTGGCTCGAATGTATTCCCTTTGTCATCTGGCAGCGTTACTATGTCTATTTTAGGATATCTTAAGGCACCATAAATTGTCTGAGGACCTCTCTCATTAACTTTATCGACAATAATCACTATGCCATCATTCAGATTATTTCCATCTAAGTTTAAGAGTAATTCTTTGAACCAATCAGGGATAAGTTTTGTATTTAAAATTGCAGTAGTTATATCTTTAGTTTCGAGGTTGGTAAATTCCTCACCATCAGCGCTTTTCCATTGCCATTTTTTATTGTTGAATCTAAGTTGGATGTAAATATTAGGATCGCTGTCATATAATTCAATAATAATTTGTTTTAGTTTATCATCTCTTGATAATATTTCAGACTCTTTAGTTTTCTCTTCTTCATTTTCATCTTTAGTTTTTTCAACGGTTCTCTTTACTTTTTTAATTTTAGCCAGTGGCAAGGCCTTAAAGTTTCTTCTCAAGTCTGCTATGTTCTTGTAACCTAAAGCATCATTATATAATGCTTGAGCCCTAATATCGCTGTCGATAGAAGACTTCTCAAGAAGGTCATAAGAATATTTCAGTGTAGCTGCTTCAGGAACTTCCATAGCAGAGTACTGGTTAATTAATTTTCCTGCATTATTTTGCCCATCATTAAGGCTTTCAAAATCTTTCGGATAAGTTCTCTCTGGAGGCGTTTTTTCATTACTCCCATGTTCTAATACTGTTATTGTTGCTTCATCTTTTTCACCATTAATCGGACAGCAGTAATAATCAGGGTATTGTTCGCCACCGCAACAGTAATTATTATTGCAAGCCTTTCCTGTTTTGCAACCCATATCTATAATGTCTTGCTCTCCTAAATTAGAGTCAACATTTGTACAATGATATTTAAGATAAACTTCTGAACAAAGTTCTTCCGGCACATTAACTAGCTGTTCTCTCTTAAATTTCTCAACAATACTTCTCAAAGATAAGATTAAATTATCTCTCTTTCTGTTAAGCAATACAAGTATTTCTTTGCTTTTCTCTGAATCAAGGAACTTGACACTGCTCTTTAGATCACCTCGCTTTTCAAGCTCTTCAAGCAAATCCCCTCTTATCTCTGCATCATCAATGCTGATAGAATTCATGTCAAGCCAGCAGCTACCCAAATCCTTGTTTAAATTATCTTTGCCGCAATTTCCAACAGGCTTCCATCTTCCAGGCTCTGTTGTCGGAGGCTGGTTGCTGCAAACTCTGACAATGCCTGTAGATGTCAGGCTCTGTTCAGCATTGGAAGTTAACAAGCCAGTCTCAACACCGGGAGTTAAGCCGCCGGGAATTACAAATGGAGATGCAGCAGCTATCTTAGCAAGTGAGTACCCTGCAGATCTTCTAGGGTTTGGTGTGCACTCTTCTTCAGAGTTTATTTCTTTTTTAGCTTCAGAGGATGTTATCACATCATTAAGTTCTTTAATTCCGAAAGAACTGCTGACTTTGCCAAAGCCGCACTGCTCAACGCCGTTAATGTTAACGCAAACTTCATTATATCCTTTGGCTGCAGGTTTTTGAACAGTTTGTTGGGCATACTTTCCAGGCTCTATAGTTCCTTGGTATTGAACAAAGTCTCCTGGGAATGTTACATATAATGGGGGAAGTCCTAGCTGTCTGTTAATCAAATAAACAGAATATGTGACTGGTCTCTGCTGTCCTGGCTGTACATTAGGAACTAGAATGTTCTGGGTAGGAGCTAAAACTCCTTGAGACTGTGAATAGCTGCCACGATAAAATCCAGTACCTGCATATATATGGTAGAAAACTTTGTATAATGACAATTCTTTCGCGCCAAAAGTTCCAGTAGCAAACCCAAAACTCTCTCCCGGAGAAGCATAAGGAGCCTCATCAAAGAATGCTTCAAACTGCGGCGGATCTTCAGGTTCAGTTAGCTGGTCTATTATTTTTCCGACAGAAGGAAGCTTTCCATTTACACTAAGCCTGCATATCTGTGTGCCGATCTCGTCAGTAGACTGGGACAGGAACTGGGCAGTGTAAGTTGTTTCATATTCTTTTGTAAAGACGCCAACGCTTTTCCCGACATTGTCAAAACTTGACTTGAACTTCAAGTATTCTCCGCCTCCTTCAGTTTCTCCAAATAATTTACCAGAAGCCCAGTCAATAATGCCGCGACCTCCAATATCTAATACGTTATAAGCTTCTCTCCAGACAAGCTCGCAAATACCAACAGATCTTATGTAATCACAGAAAGCAACATCTTTGTCTTGTTTCAGCTTTATCTCTAAGCAGTTTACATAACCTTCGAGAATGCTTCTGATTCCTTTAAGTCCTGAATCAATGCCTGTTAAGCAGACAGGAACAGCAACACCGTCCTTTATATTCGGTAAGCATAGCAGTGTAGATCCTATAATTCCTGACTGGATAACATTTCTTGGAGGAACTTTACCTCCTAAAGTGCATCTTGAGCTAGGACACATGACAGGGTCGCAAGCATTAAACAGCAGCTTGCAGTCAGCAGGATCCATTACGTCTATGCATTTAGGCTGTAAAGATGCTGGAATGGATTCAGTTGTTGATTTAGAGCACTTGACAACTTTTCCTTCTATTTTCCCAACAGGCTGACCATCTCTAGTGCAAGGACTTCTCAGTGATCTTTCAATGTCTGTATATCTATTTTTTAATGCTGGATTAGTATCTATATAAGAGGAATGGCCTGAAGGAGGATATATGTCATCAGAACCTTGAATTCCGCAGTCTATTCTTCCATTTGGTCCCACATTCAAAATCCTCAGGCTCTTTACTCCCTTAGTTCCAGAATCTCTCTCGTCAACAACAGCGTAGTTTCCTTTGCCGACAGGATAACAGTAAGGAAGTCCTTCATTGTCAAAGAATGCAACTAGCTCATTTTCATATGAATAATCAGTGTTCAGGAATCCTGCATCAGAAGTAAATAGTGTAGATGCTAAGAATTTCGGCTTGCAGGAATCTCCTTCAACTGTTCCCGTGTCTCTTTCGCATTCAGATACTTGAACAGATTTAATGTTATCCTTATCAATGAACATTGAATCTACAAAAATAGGGTAACCTGTATTCTCATAAACATACTGTTGCTTAGATAATTCTTCTTTCTTTTTTTCTAAATTAACTGAAACCGTTCTTTCTCGATCTGAATAACATTGGTTATTTGAGAATATTCCGTTTATATCACTGCAGACAGCTTCATCCAGCTGATTTTCTTCGTAATTAAGTTTTAGGTAGTTGAGTCTGCTCAGTCCTTTAACATTTACACTCTTGCTTTTGACTATTGCAGAGCCTTCCCATTCGCCAGGTTTTGTCTTGCTAAGTTTTGGGACTATGAAAGTTAAGTCTTTGAATTCTTGAGTTTCTTCAGATTGTAGTTGTAGTGCGGAAATAATAATTTTCAAGTCTTCAAGATTATTCGCATCAAAATTCTTATCCCCTTTTGCTATACGAACAGCCTTTGCATATAATTCTGTCTTTGCTTTTATATTTATGTTGCCTGCTTTGTCTTCTATATATTTCTTATAGCTCGGATCTATGGAACTATCAGATGTTAGTCCTGAGAACAGCAAACAGTCCCTGTAGTCTCTTATTACATTTTGTTCTCTGGAATTAATGCTTGCAGTACTGAATTCTTTGAAGCTGCCGCATTTTTCATCAGCTAAACCAGAGTCTGCAAGTTCTTTTGCTGTTTTTCCTTTAATTTTTTCTTGAACTTCGTCTATGTGTCTCTGGGTCTTGTCTACTGAAGACTTTATCTGGTCAGAATAGTGAGCAATGCAGCTATCTATAGTAGAAAACTCAGGATGATTGCTTGTTTTTCCCTCATTCTTTTCCTGCTCACATCTTTGCTTGAAGCTGTCTGAAACATGATTCCTTGCAAGGCTTCTGGCTGTACCCTGAAGGAAGGAGCTCTTAACAGTCAGGAATGCAAAAGTTGCAAGGCAGACTTTCTTCCATGTTCTTACAATGTCATCCATCTTTTTAATTATCTTGTCAAGCTGTTCTATTATTTTCTTCGTTGTCTTTATGTGGTCTTCCAGCATTTCTGGTGTCCACTTGAAAGGCCTTGGATCTATTGGTATATTAATCTTGAAGTTGGAAGTCGTGAAAGACTTGCCAGTACCAGGAATTAATGTAACGTAAGCTTCGTATTTTGTATCTATCTTAGTGGCTTTCAGCTGCACTATTTTTGAAGAGCCTTCTCTAATTCCTGTAACTGGATTAGTGTACTCGTATGATACAGGAACATCTGTTAGTTCATTAAGCTTAAGAGTAATTGGGCTGGATTTGTCTGATGGCGCTGGGTTGTTATTTTTCTTGTTGTATAGCCTTATTGTTACAGCATTAGGAGAGACTTTTTCAGCACGCCACTCCCACTCTTTCTTGTTTTTTGTAACATCATCTATACTAATTGGAAGTGCAACATTATTTATGTCATTAAGCTTTGGATTGTTAAAGAATAAGTCTTCTGTGGGATTGAAATCTTTTGATTCGAATAAGCCTTCAGCTGATATCTGAATTGTTGTTTCACCCTGAGCTTTTAAGTCTATTTTCTCAACCTGCTTCAAGTCAACAAACAAGCCGTCTTCAGCTATGTATTCTGGTTCTCCTTTAGTTTTGAATCTTTGATTTAATTTGTCTTTATTGTCTGCCTTGAAATCGTAATACTGGGCAAGCTTGAGCATGTCTGAGTGGAACTGAGAGCAGCCCTGGATATTTATTTGTTTTTTATTTTTAATTAGGCAGTCGCTCCACTCTATAAGCTTTTTTTCATAGATATCAACAAGGTCGTTCATTGCCAACTTGGCTTCTCTGACTTTAGGGTATTCTTTTATTAGTTTTTTGTACCTGACTACGGCTTTACAAGCAATGTCTTCTTTATCTTCTCCAACAGGACAGTACTTGGATTCCAAAGCCTCTGCAGTAGAATCTGAAATTATCGGTGCTTCAATGTTTAGAGGTTTTCCGTTTAGTGAAATAACATCTTTTGATATTGTCTTGATTTCGTCAGTCAACTGGTTTTCAATGTCGACTATGTGCCTTACAACAGCCAGATTGCCATTAACATCATTCTGACTTTTCTCATTTCTCTCATTTTCAGGGATCTTTGCATAATCTGTAAGAATTTTTTTATCTTCTTCATCAAGGCTAAATTCTTTGGCAGTCTTGTCAAGATTGATTGTGGTTATTTTTTCCCACTCTCTGGAATCAACTCTTTTCACAATCCATGGAGACTTGGAGAAAAGTTTTGCGCCGACTGGAACTTTTCTTGAGAATATTTTTCCGTTAGATTCAAATTCCAGCTCTGCTCTGTCCTGCGGTGTTGCAACATCATCAAGTTTGATCTGGAAGAAGTCAAGCAGGGAGTTTCCTGTGTAGCCAAAAGATATAGGATGGGAAGTCTGGCCTTTTGTAAGCCTCATTGTTGTTCTGGGTTGTAAGCCCTGAGAAGTCGGGTTTGTATCTCTTGAGAAAGTTGCGAGAGATATAGGATACAACTCTTTGTTATAAACCTGAATTGTGACACTCTCTGGAGTGACTGCTGTGGCTCTCATGAATCCTTTGCCTGAAAAAAATGAAGATTCGTCTTTGTTTTTCAAGAATTCTTTCTCATCAGTCATAACTTTCAATGCCAAGTCTTGCTGGGATACACCAAATAATGTGCTGTCTTCTAAGTTTAGATAAATTTTTGCATTAAAATCTAAGATGATATTATTGTCTGGAGGCGTTGCATTTCCAGATTCAAGTTTTTTAAGGTAAACTATCAAGTAACCCATATTATCCAAAGAAGTTCTGTCTCTTTTGGGCTGAATGTAGTCTGCATCCCTTATGTATCTGTAATATTGAGAGGAAATGTTAGGCCTGATTTCTATATAATCTATCTTTGGTATCTCTGTGATTCCTGAAAATATATCTTTTGAAGAAGGATCTTTAGTAAATGGAGAAAGCACAGTTCCTAAAGTCGTTCCTTTTAGATAGAAGAATACTGGGGAATCTTGTTGTTCTAGTAAAGACTGTCTTACTTGTTTTGGTTCGTAGTCTGCAACATTTATTATTATTGCCTCTCCGAGGTTTTGTTCAAAGCCGTAGCTGTAGCCTCCAGATTGTCTTCTCACAGCATCAGCAAAAGGATCATTGTATGTGTAGCCTCCAAGCAGGCCGCCACGTAATTGGTTTGTCTGATAGCTTGCTGGATTTGAGTATGGATTTGGGTCAGAGTAGAAAGGCCCGAAGGGACCTGCTCCTTGAACGTTTGGCTGGTAAAATTGAGCTGAAACTATTGGAAGCGAGACTATGAGGAATATGCACAGCATCGCTATTGTTATCTTGTATTTTTTCATGCTTCTCCTATATTCGGAAGTTTAAACAGTGGATGATCTTTGTTTGTTTCAATCTCGATCTGAATTTTTTGCAGTGACTCTAAATCTGAAGGCATCGGCGAGGATAAAATGTAAAGGTTGAGAGGTTCTTCAGAGGAAAGCTGGTTTCTGCTGAAGATTGCATCAAAATTTGCACCGCCTGTCAGCACATAGTCAAGCTCTAGTGGTTCTGTCTCGGTCTTGAAGCACTTCTTTGAAGTTTTAAAAAAGCCGAATAGTCCTGCAGACTTTGTGTCAACGCAGTTTTCAAATTCTTGTTTGTCAAGAGTAATTTTCCATGTGCTGTTTCTGACTATTAATGACTTAACTGAATATTCTCCTAATAGTAAACTGATTTCAGAGTCATCTGGATAATTAAAGCTCACTGAGTATGTAGCCTGCTTGTTGTTGAACTGGAAGTTTATCTGTTCTGTGTCATAAGCTTTTCTGTATTCTCCGCTTTCTTTGTCTATGACGAAAACATTTATTTTT
>CAYJAX010000008.1:0-12512 GCA_964368545.1 Candidatus Woesearchaeota archaeon
GTTTTTCATTATCGCATGTTATAAATGTGCATGCAGGGTCTGTTGTTCCATTGCATGTTATTCCTGATTTTAATATCTCTTCTCTGTTAGTAGAAAATCCTTCGCTGTATAAAGGTTCGGCTGGGCATGTAATGTTTGTAAACTGTATTACGGCACTGCTATTGAAAGTGCTGTCCAGTGCAGATACATTTATGCTTACAACTTTGTCTGATAACTCTGCTGCACTATCTATGTCCTGATTATAAACATTTACCTTGTTCTCCCATGCAACTTCAGTCTTGAAATTATTTAGTGTGAAGCTTGAAACATTTTTTAAATCCTCCAGGCTTTCAATGTTGGTAGTTGATGGCGAAGCAAACTTGCTTATTCTCGGATATTTTATATCGAATGTTATTGTTTTTTCGCTTGAATTGAAGTTAACGCTTGAAGTGGTGATTATTCCTGCTTTTGATAATTCTACATCATAACCTAGGAATTCTAACTGCCCAGATGATATTATCTTTGACATTACCTGCAACTGTATTCTTCCTGTTGCATCAGTAACAAATGTCTGTTCTGTTATGTTGTTCCTTTTTATGTTAATTTTTATTCCGTTCATTGTACTTCCCGTGGAATTAACTATTGTTATTGCAGCATTCTCATAAACTAAAACCTTATTTGCGCCTGCACTGTCAAGCCTGCCTGCATCAAAGCTGGAATTTATCAGTGTTATATTTCCATTACCTGCAATCAATATATTTTTTGCTGTAACTTTCACATCGCTGTTAGATATTATGTTGCCGTTGGAGTTTTCATTGTTCAGTCCTACACTTCCTGTCTCGCCTGATGTTATTACTGAATTTATTATATTGTTTCCTCCAGAATTTAAGTTATAGAATTTTATTCCCTCATACCTGAAGTTTACTATCTTGCTGCTGTCTAATACATTTGACTTGCTTGTTCCCCTGAATAATATTCCGCTGTTGACTCCTTCAAATACAGAGTTCTTTATCTGGTTGTTGTTTGAGTCTTGTATGTCCAATGCATGCATGTCTGTTGTTGTTTCTGAGAACGTTATGTTTGTTATTATATTGTTGTTTGAACTGGTTAATATCATTCCGCTATTAGCCCCTGCTGTTGACTTTATTCTTATGTTCTTGAGTATGCTGTTTTCCGATTTCAGCGTTATGGCGTTTCCCTGGGTTTCAATAATGCAATTCTTTATCAGATTGTTGTTTGAGTAAACTTCTATTGCCGGACTTCCAACATTTATCGTATGATAATTGCAGTCAAGTGTAATTGACGGGTTTGTTATTGTTATGCATGCATTTGTATTTGTTTCGTTCAGGTCTGCCTGAAGTATTTTACTTTCAGTTATAGCTCCAGGACAAACATTTTCTGAGCTTATACTTATGTTTTGTTCTGTCTGATTAATAACTGTCTCGTTTGTTGTCTGATTTTCCAAATCTATAACATTAAATCCTGTAAACTCCGATATTGAACTATCCTTATTGGAAATACTATTAAAGTAAAGAAATGTCAAAGACAAAATAAACAATACCAGGATAGTTGTTATGACTACCGGATGTTTAGCACTTCTCTTTTTCATCTTTAAGTTTTAACGCACTTAACTCCTAAATAAACTTAACTATTTTATATCGCTTAATACTATAATTTACCATTGGTTATTTCCAAGTTGATATAAAGAAAGCCAAAATTATAAAAGGCACTCCGACAATAAATATTATAAAAAATAAACTTCCAATGCTATCACCTGAATTTTCTTCATTACTACTCTGAATATTTCTTGCTATACCAACAATATCTTTATCTTTCTGAATTGTACTCATGTCTTTATTTTCTTCAATATTATTTTTTAAGCTTAATCCGTTTATTATTTTCTTAACAATTTTTTCTTCATCTCTTCTTGTTTTATGCCCCTCTATCTTTTTATCATCCTGGCTTCTTATACTGCTGCTGTCATTTATAGGTACAAAAGTAATAACATCCCCTCCTGTAAAACTGTCTGGATCAACATCAAAATCAACAGTTTCATTATCGTTATCTTCTGCAGGATCAAGAACAGTTTCGTTGTTGGTTATGTTTCCTTCTGCTTGCGTACTGTTTACAATAGAAATATATTCAGTCCTGTACCTCATAACGTCATTTACATAGTCGTTATCCCTCACATTGAATTGCCCTGCATCTGTGCCCTGCCACCCTTTGTTATAAGCTGTTGTTGCTGAGTATTCGTCGTTGCTGTAGTGCCCCATTAAAGCAGAAAAGTACCAGCATCCTCTTCCAAGGTTTTCTTCTCCGTTAAATGGGTCGTTCATTATCGGTGCTTCTTCCCATACTGCTTCTCTAGGCATGTTATACTCCCATTCTTCCTGTCTTGGTCTTGGAACTCCTGCTGTCCAAGGTCCTGTCATCTGCATCAATCCCTTTCCCCAGTAATTTTCGTACCAGACATCTTGATCAGACAAGTAAGCTTCTTTTTCGTCTATGTTCTCTGCGTTCTCATCAAACCAGCTTTCTTTCTTCACAACAGCAGCCATCAGATATGGATCTAATTGGTAGTCTCCAGTGCATATCTCAACTATTTCAGCCCACCATTCATGCAAATCCTCCCCTTGTGTTGGTGTCGGTTCTTGAAATTCCAGAGCATGAACTGTGTTAATTATAAGAATTGCAGCAATAACTAATATCAAAACCCTCATAGATGTAATATAAATTTCATTAATTATAAGCATTATTTTATTGCAATAGTTATTTATCAGCATTATATTATTACAAAAATTTATTGGTAATTCTTAGAATCAGACAAATCTGTTTATTCTCAGCCTATATGGAAGCAACAGCCCTAACTCCGTTCCATGCTTTCTTGATGTCTAAAAACGATCTCAGCTTAAACAATCTTTTTGCAACATACGAAGGCCTAAAGTAGAATTCCCTGTAGGCTTTTCTTAGCAGTGATTGCAGTTCTTCAGGTTTCATGGAGTTTGGAACATAAACAACCTGATTTTCAGTTCTCCTGCTCAAGTCAGCATCTATTATCGTGCCTGTAGAGACAGCTATTGAATCAAACTCAGTGCCTGGAAGTGGTGTCATGGGGAAAAACTTGGCGTAATCAGGATCTAGTTTTTTAATCTCTTCAATGTTTTCTAAAGCTTCAGGGTATGTTTCTCCAGGAATGCCAAAAATAAATGAACATTCGCTCTCTATTCCAAATTCCTTGCACCCTTTTATTGCAGCATGTATCTGCGGCACTAAAACACCTTTCTTTATGGTATTTAATTGCTTCTGGTTCATTGATTCCACTCCGAAGAAAATCTTCCAGCACCCTGCAGATGACATTGATTCGAGCAGTTCCCTGTCTAGAGTGTTAACTCGGGAATTGCATGCCCAGACAATATCCCATTTTTGATTCTTTATCAATTCCATTAATTCCAGAACTCTTTTCTTGTTAAGAGTAAATGTATCATCCCAAAATGTAATGTCTTTTATCTTAAAGTCTTCAATTAATATCTTCATTTCCTCCAGGACGTTCTGAGGTGATCTGAAGTAAGCCTTAGTATTTCCTGAAGAGCAGAATATGCACTTGTAAGGGCAGCCCCTGGTAGTTATCATGTTGGTGACTGGCAGTCTTTTGTACTGCTCCAGTGCAGGTATGTAGTCATAAATATTTATCAAGTGTCTTGCAGGAAACGGAATCTCATCAAGGTTCTCAATTCTTAGAGCAGGAGGACCGATATGAAAAGAATTTCCATCCCTGCATATAACGCCTGTAATTCCAACTAACGAATTCTTTCTTTCCAGTGCATTAACTAGGTTTTCCATTGCGAACTCAGCCTCGCCTATAATTACAGCATCAATACTGTCAGACTCTACTAAAGTTTTTTCTTTGATTTGCGTAACATGATGCCCTCCGACTACTATGAATACATCCGGATACTTTGCCTTTAGATCCATGCACCATGTTTTTACTTTGTCCCATAAGAATGTCATAACATTTATTGCAATAATATCAGGTTCAAATTTGTATATTTCATCATTCACCTCAAAAATGTCTTTTACTGAGCCATCCAGCACAATAACTTTATGTCCTGCTTTTTCCAGGACTGCAGCCATATATAATATGCCCAAAGGAGGAAATGTTCCGGCTGCTTTAGCTATTGCTTTGTTGTATCTTTCCTCAAATGAATGCGGTGGCAATATTAGTGCTACTTTCATCTTGTATGTAAACAATAGTTAATTTAAATCCTTTTTGGTGATTTGTTAGCATTCACTTCACAAATTCTTCCCTTTCATGAGCAAAGCTAACAAAATAATAAGTGCAGCAAAACTAAATATAATATGTTTAAATTTTCTTGGCTCGTATCTTAATGTTATATTATATTCTCCCTGAGGTATTTTTAGTTTCATCATCTTATTCTCATCAGGCTCTATTTCAATTTCCTGTTTATTTATTCTTGCCTTCCAGTACGGATGCTCTGCAATTTTCACAATTATAAAATTTTCTGGATGCTTATTATTTATGTTTATAATAATTTCCTGTGATCCTAATTTTTTTATTTCATAACTTATATTTTTATTATGGCTTATCCATTCTGGTTCGTATTCGAAATACTCGTATACTTCATAGTTTTTGCTCTTGTAAACTTTTTTTAAGATTTTGAATTCTTCAAGTTTGTTTTTTAATTCATTAGTTATTGCTACTATATATTTTGTGTTGTAAGTCTCAAGCTTTTTTTTAAATTCTTCTTCATCAAGTTCATTTATTTTTGTTCCGAATATATTTCCTTCTTCAGTTTTGAATTCATTCTCAAGAGGAAAGACAGTTGTGTACCAGCTTCCGATAAAATTTAAGTTAGTGTAATATGCAGACATTCCGCTTATAATACTGTCAAATGTAACTAAAGGTTCGTTGATATTCCCGAAAGTGTTCTGGTTAAATATCCTGTAGTCGCCAGCTAGTGTAGTGTTCATCCATTTCCACAACTCTAAGCTTTCCTCAAAGATAGGTGTTGTTCCGGATGTTTCTGTGTAAGGTTTGGGAGCGCTGTATGCCCCAAAAATCAGACCAATTGAAATTATAGTTATTAAGAAATACAGGATGTACTTCTTGTAAATTATGAATTTTTTATTGAAGTACTTCAAACCTAAAAAAGTTTTCATGCCGTGGCAGCTGAATATCAGCAAGCCTATCTTAGCGTAGTAAACGAACCTGTAGCTTAAAGCTGCGCCAAAGAATGGAATTTCTCTGCCGAAAGGAAAAAAGAACCAGAATCCTGTACCAAGTATTAAACTTATTACTATAAACAGGAATGACAAATCAAGGAAGCTTTTGTTATGATCTTTATGCTTAAAATAGGTGAACAATCCGTATATAAAAAACAAGTCAGCAATAAGCATTGGAAGATTTGAGTATATGCTTTTAATAAAAAGTTTTAATGCTTCCAAGTAGTTTCCGTCTGACAGAGAATTGAAGAATATTGTATGTGGCTTGAGGGAGAAGAAGATGCCTACCAACTTGTAGAGAATTTCAAAAATGTTATTGCCCAGACTCCATCCATATTTTGTGAGGAACCATCCGATAGTGTCAAAGTAAGGATAGAGATAAAACCACGACATGCCTATAGATAGTGCGAAAATTAATCCATAGAAAAGCATAGGCTTGTAATCCTTGAATTTAATTATTACAAGAAGCATTGATAAAATTATTAGATAGGATGCTGAGATTGTGACAAATGGATGAGCCAGTATTACTAAAGTCAGGACAACTGACAAGATGCATGAATTTCTCAGATTAATGTTTTTGGAGTATTTAACTAATAAGTGCAGCAGTATTATCATTAATGATATTCCTAGAGCATGACCCCACATTCCTGCCAAAAAAAGTTTTATATAATCTCTTTGGAACAGAAATAATACAGAAGCAAAGAAGGAAGGATAAGTGCCAAAACGGTTTTTCAGTACGAAAAATAAGGTTAGAGGAATAGATATTGCTGCTATAAACAAAGCCAGCTTGTAGGCTGAGAATATATGAAAGCCTGTATAATATATTAAAACAACAAGCCATATCCCCAGCTGGTAGGAGTACATTTGTGTAGGCATTCCTGCATACTCAAAATGATACCAGCCGTTAATCCATCTGTATTTTGGAATTATTTCGTCTGCCAGATATTTGGCTTCCAGCATGTGAATCGGATTGTCTGACTTGACAAGGAAGCCTTCATTAAGGAAGATGTCTCTGAATACTAAAAATCCTACTATTATGATTATTATTGTTATTATAATATTTTTTATTTTATTGTTCATTATAGATATTGCATAAAAGGTAAAAGATTATAATGCTTTTTATTAGTAAGAAATATTTATCTTAATTCTAATTTGTATTTCATTTCCTAGCTTCAATAAATTTATTTTATCAATTCTTTTATATTTTCTATAAACCTCTCAAAGTCTTCTTCTTTGACTGCTCCACCGCATGCGTAGTCATGCCCTCCACCATAGCCTTTTATTCCAACAAGCGCTTTCTTAAGTACGTCAGAAATATTAATTCTCTTGCTTCTCAGGCTCATTCTTATCTCACCGTCTTTCTTTCTTCCAACTATTATAAACTTGTCAGGATACAGGTATGTTAGTTCATTACATAACTCGCTTGTAAAGCTTGTTGCAGCTGATGGATATATAAATATGAAAAGTTTTTCATGCGTTACCTTGTTTTTTGCCTCTTCTAGCAAGCATTCATATTCTTTGTTCAGTTTCTCGTATCTTGAGAATAACATTGTTCCGTATTCTGTTCTCCTATCAAGGATATCATACGGACTGTCTATTTTCTCAAGAGCTTTTATTGACTTTCTCACATCTTTCGCTTTTCCCTTGAGATTTAGCGAGAATATTCTTACAAGCTTGCCAAGCCTTTTAGTGTATAACGCTTCTCCAGGATCTCTCGGTTTTCTGTCTAACAGGTCAGGATATTCTTTTATGAACTCCTCTATAAAATCCGGAATGTAGTGGTCGAATACGCACCCTATTGTTGCTATCCACAAGTCTGATTTTGTAACAGAATATGCCATATATGTTGTTGGCCTGTTGTCTGAACTATCATTATTTCTCGGGTTGTAGTAATTTACATTCTTCATCTTTTGCACTGGATGATGGTCTATCCAGACTATTTTTGTTTTTATCTTGTCTATGAATTCTTGTTTCACTACAGGCTTGTCCAGTATTACCAGCAAGTCTGGTTTCTTGTCAGATATTAATCCTAAATGCCTTTCATCAAGTGATGGCGAGCTCTTTACTATTATTCCTTCTCCCTTCTTGTAGAATTTTTTTAGAAGTAAATATGAGCAAGTTCCGTCGCAATCATCGTCGAATAGAAAAACCGGGTTATTGGATTCTTCCATAAACTCTCTTATATCACTTATTTCCCTATTCGTTATCATGAGAAAGCTTAAAATATACTCGTTATATAAACCTTCTTATGGCTTTATTTGAAAAAGTAGTTTTCTATGCTGCACTTTTAATATCCCTGTATTTCTTCTTCATGATTAGTTCAAGTGTCAAGCTTTCGAGAAGAATAGCAATTGCGATTATCATAACTCTGGTGCTTTTATTCCTGTTTTTTGTGTTTTCTGCACTATTCGCACTACTTGTTCTGGTTGTGTTGATTATAGCAGTTATTGCTTTGTTTGAAAAGGCAAAATCTGGCTTCAAATGACCAAAAACTATATAAGATTCCTTTGTTTTAGTTTTTAAGGTGATTTTTATGCGTAAAGATAAAAGCTTTCTTCCATTGGCTGCCATGGAAAAATTGTTGAAGAGCTGCGGAGCTCCAAGAGTGAGTGAAGATGCGAAAGAAGCAATGAGAGAGGCACTTGAAGATTTTGGTGAATCTTTAGGCCAGAAAGCTGTGAGAATTGCGCAGCATTCGGGTAGAAAAACTGTCAAAGCAGGAGACATTAAAATAGCTGCAAAATGATTTTTGAATTATCAATGCTAATAATTGTGTTCTTGATACTCATCTCTCCCCTAGTTATGATTGCCCTGGAAGAGCTTGCCAGGATAGGAAAAATAAAATTCTGAAACTTTAGCAAATGGAATTTAGCTATTGCATTTTTTGTTAAATTTCTCGAATAATCATGATACTTATTTGCTTCTTTTATTATCCATTAAATCATACCTAAAACACGTAACCTCATGATCGTTGACCATTCCTACTGCCTGCATAAAAGCATAACAGATTGTAGAACCAATAAATTTAAACCCTTTCTTCCGCAGATCTTTGCTCATAGCATCAGACTCTTTAGTTGTAGCTGGAATTTCATTTAATGACTTAAACGCATTCTTAATTTGTTTATTCCCAACAAACTGCCAGATATATGTGTCAAAAAATCCAAATTCCCTCTGAATTTCCAGAAATTTTTTAGCATTCTGAATTGTTGCTAATATCTTCAAACGATTACGAATTATTCCTGAATCTGAGAGAAGACGTTTTATATCTTTGCCGCCATAGCGAGCGATCTCTGACGGATTAAAATCACTGAAAGCCTTGCGATAATTTTGGCGCTTATTGAGAACTGTTTGCCACGCTAGTCCTGCCTGTGCACCCTCTAAGATAAGAAACTCAAATAATTTATTGTCATCATGAATAGGCACGCCCCACTCATTGTCATGATACTCAATCATTAGAGGATTATTTCCTGGCCATGTGCAACAACTTTTGACTTTTTCTTCATTCATGCCATATTTTCAATTTTATTTTAGTAAATAAATTTTACTGATTTATTGAGATCTTTCACTGGTAAATTAACAAAAATTTGTTTGCCCATATTTTAGTAATAATATCCTAGTTTATAAATAAATTCAAAGTTTTGTGTAATGTAAAGTTAGCGTCACTTATAATACATCTAATTAAGCAAAGTTTCCTGAGTGAGCGAAGCAAGTCCAGAAATGTTACTTCTTTTTCTTGCGCACTTTGGACACCAATTTCCTCTCTTGATTACAATTGGTGTTGTTTTCCATTCATGTTTGTTTTTACATACGAATCGGAGTTTTTCGTCTCTGCTAGTGTACCTATCAGAGGCATATTCCCCCTCTTGATGATGCTATTGCTTGAATCTCTTTTTCTTTTAATTTTTTTGATGAAGGAGAATAAATATCGAAGGTATTATAATCAATATGGTCGTTTATTTCAGGAATAGAAATCCCTAGCTTTTTACACCTAGCTATAATATATCCTTGTAAATGTCTCATCTTGAAAGTGTGGGGAATTATAACTATCCTTATTCCGTGCTGCTCACATAAATCTCGTTTCAGCAAGTCCGTCCTTTTTGTCTCTTCTAATGTTCTATTTTTATGAAACATTGATATGAACTTGTAATGTTGTGCTCCCTGAAATTCAAAGGCTAATTTAAGTTCTTCATTGTAACCGTCAAGCTCTAACCTATTTCCTGACTTATTTAATAACCATTTTGGTCTTGCCTTTAAAAATGGTTTAGTCAAATGCTCGCTGACACCACCAGTCATAGACATGGTGGCTTGCTCGCTCCTTCGGAGCTCGGTCAGCTCGCGTAGCTAGCAAGAATTGTCTGATTCTTGTCTTTTCTTTTGCCGTATTTTTGGTTTCTTATGTAGCTGATTATTCTTGTCATGTTTTTCGGGCTTTCTAGATAGTGGCTCGGGTTCCATAGTCCGCTGTTCCAGAACAGTCCTCCTTGGTGTTTTGGTTTTTTCATCCATGAGAATTTTTCTAGTAGTTTTTTTCCTGTGTATCCTTTCAGTATTTTTGCGATTTGGGGTCTGTTATATAAGCCGATGTCTACAAGCATGTGTACGTGGTTGTTGTCGAATCCTAGTTCGCTTATTTTTATTCCATATTTTTCGCATGCTTGGCTGAATAGTTGTCAGAAAGACAATCTCCACCAAATGTTTTAGCAACTTCTTTCATTTCACTTATTGTATGTTTAACGTTTCCGTAACAATATGGACACCATTGTTTGGCATTAAGTATTCCTGATAAAGTGTTTTTCCAAATATGCCCTTGGGAGCACTTCCAATTCAGAAGGGTTTTGTTGTTTATGTACTCATTGGAAATACAGTCACCTGATTTTTGCTTTGCAATATTTTTACAGAATTCTAAATTATATTTTGATTTTCCTTTGCATATTTTACACCAGGTTCCTCTTATAATTCCATCAGGTCTAGCCAACCATTGATGCTTGTTTTCACATTCCCACAACAAATGACTTTTATTGTTGACATATTTTGAAGAAATACACCTACCTCTTCGTTCATTAGCGATCTTATGCATATAATTAATATTGTGTTTTATATCCTTCTTGTCTTTTAATTTTTTATTTTCCGTTAATCTTTTCGCACAAGATGTATAATATTTTTGAAAAATGTTTTTGCTTTCTTGCGCTAGCTCTTGGTTTGCGATATTTGTTTCGCCCACTTTCTTGTTAAAAGCTTTCATTATTTTCATAATTATGAACCAGAAGTTCTTAAATCTGTCTATGCTCAAAACTTATCTTTTTGCACCCCAATAAGTGACGCTAACTTTACAGCTCATTTTTTAGTAAGTTTTTTATACCTTCGCTAATTTCCAAAATATATCTGTAAGAAAATGGGGAAAAAATACTTAGTTGAATATGACAGGGAAGGCTGTATAGGAGCAGCTGCTTGTGTAGCTGTACAACCAGATCAATGGAACATAGTGGATGATGGAAAGGCGGACTTGAAAGATTCTAAAAAAGATGGAAAGAATTTCATAAAGGAAATAGATGAAGCAGAGCTTGATAAGTATAAAGAGGCTGCAGAGAGTTGTCCTGTTAATGTTATACGCATATTAGACAAGGAAACAAAACAGAGAATAATCTGATTATTTATATAAGTTTTCCCTGATTTTAACTAATTCAAGAAGCTGCAACGCATAACTCTTTATTGCTATAAACATAGAAATCCAGCTTTTTGTAATCATTAAATGAAATCTTATTTAGAGGAGAAGACTTATCTTTAATGGGATTAAATGGACTGTCAAAAACACAAACGAAATTTAGTTCTTTAGAAGACTTTAATAATTTGTCTTTATAGTAAAGATTTATTTTACTTGATTCTATTTTAATTGTATAATCCTCTGGTATGTTTTGTTCAAAGGAAGCACATTTCTTGCCATCTTTAATATCTGGTGCAGACAAGCATCTATTAAGCGACTTAACAATTGAATCGAAAGCGTCGAAAGATGCTGCAACATTAGGAAGAGAAGAACATCTTGCCAGGCCCTCAATATTGTTCAGAAGAAAAGTCCTTTCTGCATCTTTCCTGTAGATTATGCCTTCACTAAAGTCTATTTTATTCCTAAACTTTAAATCTGAAGAAGTAAATAAAGTTGAGCCTGAGAAAAAAACATTAGTCACTCTGGAAAAGTCGCTATCTCCTAATTTTCTGTCTGCAACTTTGGGTTCAGCAAAAGCAGTATCCTCAACAAGCAGCAAGTCATTCTCGACATCAACACTTTTGGAAGTTATTTCTGATTCGCCAATATTTGAAATAGCGTAACTGCTGAGAATGCCCCCGCTAACTTCAGCGTTTGAATGCAACTTAATAAATGTCTTCTTAGAATTTATTATATTCGAGACTTCCAAAACGAAACCGTCTGGAATTAAAGTATTCCTGACATGGCAGTAGCATTCTACATCAGAAGATAATTTGCAAGATTTGTAGTCTTCTACAAAGTAATCATAAAAAACATTAGAGAACTTGGCAGCTGCAGGCATTCCATTAACTTCAGAATCTTCCGAACTGCCTAAAAATGCATTCTTAAGCGAAGGATAAAACTTAAAACTCCCAATTAGTATAATTATTACAGCAACAAATCCTATAATAAGGACGATGAGCTTATTAAAAGCAATACCTTTCTTCATTCTTCTTAACTCCCGAATCTCAATATATCAAAAACATTTTTTAGTGTTGAAAAAGACTTATTCTTAATCATGAATATCAAGCCTATAACTATTAACAAAATAATTAGCGCTAACAATAGCTTAAGTATCATGTCAACTTCTATATCTGCTTTCTTAAGATAAATCATGATGCCAAACCCTCGCCCTGCTTTTCAAGTTTTTGCCTGAACTCATCCTCAACCTTCATGTTGCATATGCTGTTAACCTCTTCTGCATTTACAATACTAACTCCGGAAACAAAATCCTTGTCAGAAACTACAAGATCATAAACACCACTAGCACCTGTAGCTATTAAATTCGTTTTAGACAACATTATTTTCGGTAATACTTTAATTCCCATCTTTAAGAAAGACTTTCCTACTATGCCGAAGATAACTTCTTGACCGGCACCGGATAGAGTTGCAACTGTTGTCTTTCCGCCAGCATACGCTTTAATGCCTGCTCTGTCAACATTAATTCCTGAATCTATGAAAAAGACAGTAAGCATCCTGCCCAAAGTTAAACCTGAATAACCAACAAAATAAACGTATAGATTATCCTTAGATCGGAAGAGCACACGTCTGA